>CALNBE010000001.1 GCA_937874455.1 uncultured Opitutia bacterium
CGTGTTGCTCACCGCAGGAGAAACCGCGGGGGAAATCGCGCTGGGAATCAGTGCCGAGCAAAAGGACATCACCGTGCTTTTCCTCGGCGCCATGCTGGCCGCCGCCTTGGTCGAGGAGGTGGTTTTTCGCGGCTATCTGGCTGTCGTCGGCAAAGGGCGCGCGCTGCTGCTGGGCAGCATTTTCGCCGCCTCCCTACTTTTCGCCCTCGGGCACGATTTCCTTTGGCAATACACCCGTCCGGAGAATGCCGCTTGGTGGGAATGCTGGCGCGGATTTTCCCTCAACCTTTCCCTCAAGGGCTGGTTCAGTTTCAGCGCAGTTTTCCTCGTCAGCCTTTATTTTTATCTTCTCCGCTTTCATCCGCGCAACCCGGCGCGCTCCCTGCTGCCTTGCTTTGCCGCCCACGCCGCCCGCAATCTGGCGGTCTTCGCCATCAAACTGGCCCAAGGGCACGTCACCGGCTGGTATTGAAAACAAAAAAGCGCCGGGCCTTGCAGCACGACGCCTGAATATTTTGAGCGCGGAGGAAATTACTTTCGCGTATGCGCTTCGATGAACCACAGCGACTTGTCGAGCGTGCGGGAAACCCCGGTCAGCAAGTCCGAGCTGCCCGTGTCGCCCAGCTCTGCCGTCGCGTCCACCGCAGCCCTGATGGCTTTCGCCACCGCGCCAAAACGCTCGGCCAGCACCTGGGCGTAAGCCGGGCCATTCGGGCCGTCCGTCGGGAATTCCGGCAAGGCCGAACGACCCGCCGTCTGGCGCACCGTTCCCTCCGCCACACCACCCAACTGGACAATGCGTTCCGCGATGTCGTCCAGCGGTTCCTCCGCGCTGCCCGCCACTTGGTCAAACAGCAGGTGCAGCGGATAAAAGGACGGCCCACGCACATTCCAGTGCGCCTGTTTGGCCTGAGAGTGCAGATCACTCAGATCCGCCAGAGCCTGGTTCAAAATCACCACCACCTGCGCGCGCGCTTCGGCGGGAATGTCATTGAGCGTCGGCACCAGTTCGGCCTTTTTTTTGAGATTAAGAATAATATCGGACATCGTTTTTCGAAGTTAAGGTTGGCCACCCTCCAGAATGGAAGGCTGTCTCTTATCATGTGACACAATCCTTCCAACGCAACCCAAAGCGCACAATCCCTCCACAGCCAAGCCCACTCGCAATTCCCCGCCTCGTTGCTATTTTTTTTAAAATAATCCTTGGCAATCTTTCGCTTGCTCCCCATAGAGAGCGCTCCTTTTTCAAAACCACCTTGGTGGCAATGAAACGGTGGGGTAACCAAGTGGCTAAAGGATGCGGACTGTAAATCCGCCGGGCTGCGCCCTTCGGGGGTTCGAATCCCTCCCCCACCACCATTCTTAAAACCCTGCAAGTTAGCCACTTGCGGGGTTTTTTGCGCAAAAAATCCCGCACCCCCACTATTGCACAAAAATGCGCAAAAAGGCAGGTGGAACCTCGAAAAATTGTCAGCAAATTGTCAACATGGCTGGCAGCGGATTTGACAACGGGCGTCCCTTTGCAAAAAAGAAGGGCGTCCACTTACTGGACGCCCCTCTTGCATGGGTCGCTTACCCCTTACACGTCAACAAACTCGTTCCCGATGTGTATCGGCACCAACTTAGAGTTTATCCGTAAATAGATATAGTCTGCCTCCAGCAGATGAGTGAGGCGGCAAGGGACAGCAGTCCGTGATATGCGGCCTCTGTTTTCTCAAAGCTGACCAGGAGCTTGCGCCACCGGTTCAGCCAGGAGTGCGTCCTCTCCACCACCCAGCGGCGTGCCCTGAACCCTGGCATCTTTATCTTGTCCAGGGACTCTTCCCGCCGTTGCTTCACTTGGGCCTCGTATTGTCTTGCCCGGATTACCTCCAGGCACCCTTTTCCCTTGTAGCCGGCGTCCGCGCACAAGTGCTGCCGGACTTTTCCCGGATCCGGACGCTCCACCACCAGGCAATCCAGCGTCGGCTCCAAAAGTTTGGCGTCATGCCGGTTCGCTCCGGCAGCGACGAGCGACAGCGGGATTCCATTCCCGTCGACAAGCAGGCTGCGCTTGCGGCCATTTTTTCCCCCGATCGGTCGGGTTCGGGCCGACACATTCACGGGCCAGCGGAGCCTTGCCCATGGAGCCATCCACGCTTTGCCATTCCCAGGCAATGCCGTGCATTCCATCATACTCCGCCAGCCCCTCCCGCCAGATCCGAGTGAAGAAGCCTGCTTCCTCCCATTGCAAAAAACGTTTGTGAACAGCGCTCGAACTGCCGAACTCGCGCGGCAAGGCTTTCCATTGGATGCCGGTTCGCAGCACATAGACAATGGCCTCAAAAACTTGACGCGCAGGCAGAGGCTTGCGTCCTGCGCCTGCCCTGCGACGATACAGGCGATCCGGCTGGCGTGCCGGAGCCGGGGGAACAAAGGGCTCAACCTTTTGCCAGAGTTCATCCGATACGCTCCATGATTTGATTTGGGCCATCTCCCCTCAATCAATCTCAAATACACACAATGTTAAGCATTATTTACGGATAAATTCTTAATCATGGCCCCTAGTGGTTCACAACAAACGGAAATAATCCGCCGTGCATTTCCGTTCTTGGTTCGCACCGCATTACCTTTCCATTCAAACAGGGCGTATTCCTGCAGCCCGCTCCATCACGCCTTGCTCAAGTTTCCCGATAACCGGGTGCGTCAACCCTTCCTTCCGCAAGATTTCCGCCGCTTCGGGAGCGTGACGGATCAACCCGTCGGCCAGCTGCCCAAACAGCTCCCCAAATTCCGGCCAACGGATGTTGAGTTCCCGCGCACAAGCCTCCCAGTGGCTCGGTTGCACTTCCCGAAACCTGTATTTGCCTCCAATCTTCAACGCCATCTTCGCTTTAAGGGGCGCGATCGTCTGCGGATACGGCAAACTGCTAACCACGTCGTAGAGCGGGGCCAGTCGAACTTGGGAACGCGCCCCCAACAACAGGGAGTAGTTCTTCGCATGCGCATCTGTTCCCGCGATCAGAAAATTAAATATCACCGACTTCGCGAAGGTCCGCACATCCTCCACCGCCGCGTCGGAAACATCGTAGAGCAATTGACCGATCTCCACGACGCCCGGGCCGCCTTCCGATTGGTATTTTCTCTCCGGCGGAATCCCCATCGCCTGACACAAATCCTCCTGATGCACGCGCAAGCATTTCCCTTCGCGAAAAACTCGATCATACCTTCGGGTCACAATCGTCGGAATCCGGCCTGCCAGAATGACCCGCGACTGCGCGCCGGGCAGCCCCACCAATCTGGCCAATGTCAGGCAAAAATGCTCGTTCTCCGCCAGTCCTTCAAAATCGCCCAAGGCCGGTTTCAGAATATGGGTCGTCGGAGTCATCCCGTAGGGAACTCCCCACCGCCCATCCAACGGCGACTGGTAAAGCGCGAGCTTCGGTTGCGCTCCGGCCAGGCTGAATTGCCCGCGGTCCTGCGAAAAGCGCTGGGCCCCATGATCGCGTCGCACCGCCTCCAGGCGTTCGGCTAAATCGTCATCCGTCATCCAATCGACCGCCTCCCGATAATCGCGGCCCATGATTTCCTCCGCCCGTTCGGGACGCACAAATTGCACCGCCCCGGCGCAGTCCTCTCCGATCGCGTCCAGCAGACCGAACACGTTGCGCGGCGAGACATGAAAGCGCCGCCCCCACGCCTCCAGCACTCGGGTATTGTCGGGCAGCAGCCCCCAAAGAAACGCGTCCACCACCGCGTGCCCGTGCTCGCGCTGCGGCAGGGGCATCGCCGCCGAGAGCGGAAACGCCTGTCCCCACTCCTGCCATTCCTGCTCATAACAAAACGACAAACGTCCCGCCCGGGAAAACACCGTCCCCATCCTTCGCCCATTCGCCACAACCCAAAGACTTTTAGTGCTCATGGAGGCCCCCTTCCCGCAGAATTTGGCCCAAGTCGATGCCCGTTTCCTCCGCGCGATTTGGCTCTGATTGCTGGACATCCAAAACCAAACCCAACGCCTTCAATGTCCGCAAAACCAGTGCCAACTCCACCCCGCCTTTTCCTTGCTCCAGCCGGATAATCCAATCCCGACTGACCCCAATTCGCCTGGCCAGATTCAACTGCGTCAGACCTTGATCTTTCCGACTTTGGCGAACCAAGCTACCGATTTCCTTTGGGGTGCGAATTTTCATTAAAAGTAGAAGAACGACCACACAGTACAAATGTCGTAATTCGTCAACACTCAATGTTGTCGCAGCTCATCAACAAAACTGCCTGAAAGAATCGCTTCAGGAAACTAACGCTTTCCTCGCCTCACACCTTTCCGCCGCGCAGAGCAAACAGGCTCTCCGGCCAGGTCGTGCCGGAGTCCCGAGCAAAG
>CALNBE010000002.1 GCA_937874455.1 uncultured Opitutia bacterium
GGGAGCGGCAGGGCGGCGGCAGGTTGGGGCGCGGAGGAAATTTCGGGGAAAGGGTCGTCGGTAAGTTCGACCTTGATGAGTTCGACTGGCGGCAGTGGTTCCGCTGGTGGCGGAGGTGCGGGACGCTTGGGGGGCAGCGCGGCTCCGGTGGCACCGACGGCGAGGCAGAGGCTCCAGATGACTAGAGTGAGAATCGCGGTGATGGCGGTGTCTTGCTTCATTGATGGCGCGAAACAACGGAAAGAACAAAAACGATGGCGATGCGTGTTTTTATTTTTTCTCCCCATTGCGGAGGAAAACGTGATGGGAAAAAGCGGTCATGGATGGGAAAGAGGCATCTGGGATGGCCAGAACGGAGGATGTGTCAAACGAGATATTGAGTCTGTGTCTCAAATGTTGGCAACTACGGCTGGCTTGTTGGTGAGCTATTTCTTTGGGAAACTATTGGTTTGCGGCTACTTTCTTCGCTTTGGGTTCCAGGGGATGTTTCCGTCGTTGGTGCGACTGAGCATTTTTTTGCGAAGCGAAGCGGCAAATTCGTGAGCGGGGAGCTGCCAATCGGGATGATCCGCAGGGATGAGTTCGAGGGAAAAATCGATGCGGGAGAATGGGTAAGGAAGATAAAAACCGTCCCAGCTGGCGAGGCGTTTGGCGCCGAAGAAATGGGAGTGGACGAGGAGAATGGGGGCTTGGGTTTTTTGGGCGATGAGGACGGGGCCGGATTTCATGGTGTAGCAAGGGCCGCGCGGACCGTCGGGCGTGATGGAGATATCTTGGCCCTCGGCGAGCAGGCGGGTGAGTTCGAGCATGGCGGGGCCGCCGCGCCAGCTACTGGAGCCGCGCACTGCGCCGATGCCGAGCATGTGGAAAAAGGCGGAGAGCCAGGAGCCGTCCCTGCTGGCGCTGACGAGGCCGTTCATGGGGACGCCGGGGCTGAAGCGTCGTTTCAGTTCGGAGGCGATGAAGATGCGGTTGTGCCAGAAGAGGAAAATGCGCCCGCCGGGAAGTTTGCGAAATTCCTCTAGGGAGAGCGGCGAATCCGCATGAATGTGCAGGCGCAGGCTGGCCAGCCAGAGGCGGATCACAAAGGCGAGTGGCAGGCAAAGGAAATATTTCCACCAAGGAATCTGGCGGATCTTGCGTCCGGAGGTATCGGGCGCGGAGGAAATATTTGCCGTTTCTTGGTAGTGCCGCCAGACGTGGAGAAAGGACGGGGAAAAGCGCTCGGGGTCGCGGCGGAGGAAAATTTCGAGTTCCTTGCTGGAGCCGCGCCAGTCGCCGGCGATTTCGGCTGGGGCGGGAGTGATCGGTCCGTCCCATTGCAGGCGATAAACGTGGATAAATTCCCAGCCGGTTTCCTCCGAAGGCGGGCTTTTGAAAAGAAATTCGGGCGACTGGCCGGGGGGAAGGGTGATGCCCAGTTCCTCACCCAGCTCGCGGACGGCGGCCTGGTCGTAGGTTTCCCCCGCGTCCACATGGCCGGCGCAGGAAGTGGAGTAAAGCCCGGCGCAGGTGTCCTTGAGGAGGGAGCGTTTTTGCAGGTAGATTCGTTTGTCGCGATCGAAGACCAGAATGTGGACCGCGCGGTGAAAAAGTTTCCTCGCGTGCACCTCGGCGCGGGTGGCCTGCCCGATGACCTGGTCGTCGCGGTCAACCACGTCAAAAATTTCGTCGGGACTCTGGGCTTGTTGCATGGCGGACATAGAAGCAGTGCGCGGAGGAAAATCGAAGGAAAAACACCCTCAGTCCTCCTCGCGTCCGAGTTCCATCAAGTGTCCCCACTGGCGGGTGAGGGCGCGGTCGTTTTTCTTCCAGTCGGAATCCCACTCGGCGAGCTGTTTCCAGAAGCGGTCGGAGTGGTTCATTTCGCGGGTGTGGGCGAGTTCGTGGAGGATGACGTAGTCCTGGAGCGCGGGCGGGAGGAGCACCAGCCGCCAGTTGAGGGAAATGGTGCCGCGGGAGGAGCAGGAGCCCCAGCGGCCCTGCTGATTGCGGACGCTGACGCGCTGGAAGGCGGCGCCGATTTCCTTTGCGAGATGTTGGGTGCGGGACGGCAGGGTTTGGGCGGCGAGGTCGCGGAGCAAATTTTTCAAATCGGCATCGCGGCCATTTCCTCCGCGGTGGCGGAAGAGCACCAGTTCCTCGCCCTCGCGAAAAACGAGGAAAGGGCGGGCGGCGGTCTCGGCGCATTCGAGCGTGCAGAGTTTTCCGGCCACGCTGACCCAGGGAAATTTTTCGAGGTGGGAGGAAAGGTCGGTGGCGGCGGGCTGATTTTTGCTTTGCTGGAGTGCGCGGCGGAGCCAGTCAGTTTGTTCGCGGAGGAAATGGAGAATCTCGTGCTGGCGGACGCCCTTGGGGAAGGAGAGCAGGGCTTTTCCTCCGCGGCGCACGCTCAGCTTGATGCGGCGGGATTGCGGGGAGAAACGAAGTTCAATCGGCACCTGCCA
>CALNBE010000003.1 GCA_937874455.1 uncultured Opitutia bacterium
ATCAAATCTTGTGCAGGATCAGATTAATCTTCTGCAAACCGGCGGAAACCGAGAGGGCTTAAACTTCGAACAAATTTCAAAGTTCATCGTTGTGCTGCCTCCTTTGGATGAACGCCGTGCGATTGTTTCCCATCTCAATACGGAGTCATTAGCTTATGATGTATTAGAGCACAAAGCTTCAGCGATCATCACCCTCCTCCAAGAACGCCGCACCGCCCTGATCTCCGCCGCCGTGACCGGCAAGATCGACGTCCGTCACTGGCAGCCTTCGGCAGCCGAGATCTCGCACTGAGACCTAAGTTTCACCCTCTCCTCAATTCTCTTTGTCCATGTCCTCAACACCCGGAAACGACTTTTTCGACCTCCAGAATCTGAACGAGCGGGTGGATGTGGAATTCAAAACCGCCCAGGGTCGCGATGGCACGGGCCAGCTGCCCAAATCGTTTTGGGAAAGCTATTCCGCCATGGCCAATACCGATGGAGGCTTGATCGCCCTTGGCGTAAAAGAAGTCGATAAGGAGCCGGTCGCGGTCGGCGTGCCCGACCATGAAAAAGTCGTCCAGACGCTGTTCGATCAGGCCAACAATCCTCAGATCGTCAGTGTCAACCTGCTCTCGGATCGCGATATTACCCGGCGCAAGATTGGCGAATTGACGATCGTCTTTATCCGCATCCCGCGGGCCGATCGGAAAAACCGCCCGGTGCATCTCGGAGACAATCCGCTTACCGGAACTTTTCGACGCAACAACGAAGGTGACTACCGGTGCTCTCGCGAAATCGTGGAGCACATGCTCGGTGAGCGCGTCCGCGACACCCAGGACAGCACGCTACTGGAGGGATTTAGCCTCTCCGACATCGATCTGGAGAGCCTGCGTATCTATCGCCAAAACTTCGCCAACCGCCAACCCGCCCACGTGCTCAACAATCTGGATGCGCTGGATTTCCTGCAACAGCTGGGCGGCTATCGTAAGGATAGGCAAACCGGCAAGGAAGGGCTGACGGTTGCCGGCCTGCTGATGTTTGGAAAACTGCGTTCGATCCTCGACGCGATCCCGCGCTATATAGTCGATTATCAGGAACGTCCTCGTGCGGTGCGCGAAGCCCGTTGGATTGACCGCCTGACAACAGATTTTTCATGGTCCGGAAATCTCTACGATTTCTACCGTCAAGTTTACGCTAAGCTCACCAATGGCCTCAAGGTGCCCTTCGCGCTCAAGGGAGACCAGCGAGTCGAGGACACACCCGTCCACGAGGCTCTTCGCGAAGCTTTGGTCAACACACTGATCCACGCGGACTACACCGGAAACTGTTCCATTTTGGTCGTGAAGCGCCCCGACCTGTTCGGATTTCGTAATCCGGGCATTTTGCGAGTGCCGTTGGCTGATGCGATTCGCGGAGGCACCAGCGATTGCCGAAATCGGAACCTGCAAAAAATGTTTCAGTTGATCGGCCTCGGTGAGCAGTCTGGGTTTGGATTTCCCAAAATCTATAAAAACTGGGCCGGACAGCATTGGCGTGCGCCCGATATCGAGGAACGTATCGAGACCGAACAGACCATCCTCGCGCTGCGTATGATAAGCCTCATGCCGGAAGACTCGGTCGCGCATCTGAAGACGCGCATCGGCCCTGCATTTGACCAGTTGTCGCATGCCGAACGCGTGGCGTTGGTGACAGCTCACGCGGAGAATTGTGTCACCCACGCCCGTCTCGCGGAACTCACCAAGGAACACACGAGCGATTTGACGCACAGTCTCCACGGCCTGGTCGCAAAGGGATTTCTGCAAAGCGAGGGACAGGGCACGGGCACGTTCTACTTTCTGCCCGGAGCTCATCCGATCGAGAACTCCGGTGCGAAAGAAGTTTTCGGCTTGGATGTCCTCACATCCACCCCGGAGCCCAAGTCGCTTAGCTCCGGGCATAGTGAAGAGAACTCCGGGTATAGCGCTCCAAGCTCCGGGCACAACAAGATGCTGGAGCAACACATCGCGGCGTTGCGGCAAATCGCCGAACCGGTAGCGAAGTCACAACGATCAAAGCCCGAACTGGTTACGGCAACAATCCTGAAACTCTGCGAAGGTCGATACCTCTCGCTCATCGAGCTGAGCGATCTGCTCCAGCGCGATCCCGACACACTTCGTAAAAACATAATACGACCCATGGTCGGCGACGGACGGCTGATCGTGGAGCATCCGAATATCAAAAATCACCCAAAGCAGCGATACACCAAAGCGGATCCCAAATCTGAACCGCAACCGTAAGCCCGGAGACGAATCCTGTATTTCGAACATGAGTGATCCCACCAAAGAGCTGATCTTTCAAAACGAAGTCATCGCCCAGATGTTCGCCGCCAAACGTCCAGCTGACTGCGAAGTAACGTTTTTTTTGAGCCGTAACATTTGGATTGTTACCGCCTAATTAAAAATGTTACTTATCTGATTATGAGAGAGAAATGGCAAAAAAATGTCGAATCCTACCTGAGGAACTCCTTGGGAATTTCGCTGCGCTTTTTGCCTGCTCCCGAGGCGAAGCAATGGCCGTTGCACATCGCCGAAGCTTACGAAGTGGCGCGTTGCGAGATTTTGGCTCACACGTTTTTAGTTCTGCGGGTGCGCGACGACGCAACTGGCCCGGCTACATTGGCTAAGCACGCCGACTGGCTTCGGCAGCGCACCGGGTTGCGCAGCCTGTTCATCCTTGATGGGATTTCCTCCTATCAACGCAAGAGCCTGATCGAAGCCAAACTCCCCTTCGTTTGTCCAGGCAACCAGCTCTACTTGCCCGAACTCGGGCTCGACTTGCGCGAGCACATGACCGCCGTTCCCGCCAAGGCGAGCAAGCTGGCCCCCGCCGCGCAGGTGTTGGTGCTCGCATGTCTGCACCGCAAAATCATACCGGATGAAACTTTCACCGGCGTCTCGTTGGGCGTGCGTTTCGGCTACACCAAGATGACCATCGCGCGCGCTTTGGATGAACTCCGGGCGCGCCAGTGGATCGAAACCGAGGGGCATGGTCGGCATCGCTTTGCCATCGTGGGGCGGGAATTGTGGGAAAAGACCCGTCCCCTGATGCGCACTCCCGTGACCAAATGCATTTATCTGGACGAGTGGTATCCGGGCGAAAAATTCAAGGCTGGGGAATCCGCTTTGGCCGAGTTGACCATACTCGGCTCACCTCGGCGGCCCGTTTGGGCCATCACCTCCGCGCAGTGGAAGACGTTGCAACGTGAGCCCATGACGCACCTCATCCCCGAGTCCGTCAAGGACGACGCTCATGCCGAGTTCGAGTTGTGGCGCTACGATCCCGCGCTGCTGGGCTCACCGCCGCGCGTGGATACGTTATCCTTGGTGTTGAGCCTGCAAGACAACCCCGACGAACGTATCCAAATCGCACTCGATAAAGTGTTGAGGGAATTCCCATGGTAAACGGACTTGATCGCTTTCAGGCGCACTTTGCGGACTACACGGATCGCTACGTCCTGATTGGCGGCACGGCGTCGAGCCTCGCGGTGGAGGAACTGGGCGGAAACTTTCGCGTCACCAAGGATCTCGATGTCGTGCTCTGCGTGGAGTCGCTGGATGCCGGTTTCGCCAAGGCGTTTTGGAAATTCATCAAGGCGGGCGGCTACGAGAATCGGCAAAAAAGCACCGGCAGGCGGCTTTTCTACCGCTTCTACGCTCCGAGCCAACCGGGTTACCCGGAAATGCTGGAACTGTTTTCCCGCCTTCCAGATGCCCTTGACCATCCGGACGGTTCTGATCTGACGCCAATTCCTATCGATGACGAAGTATCCAGCCTGTCCGCCATTCTCATGGACGACGACTACTATGCCTTCGTGATGGAACGGCGGATCGTCATCCAGGGTCTGGCCGTGATCAAAGCTGACGCCCTTATTCCTCTGAAGGCGCGAGCCTACGTGGATCTCGCGGCTCGCAAGGAGCGAGGCGAGGCAGTCGATTCCAAGAACATCAAGAAGCACCAAAACGATATCATCCGGCTGTTCACGGTTTTGGATCGAGCTGGCACCGTGCCTCTCGCGGAGAGCCTCCGTCGAGACCTGGACACGGCTCTGACTAGAATGGCTGGGGAGCCGATCGATCTGAAATCTCTAGGTATTTCGAAGCTCCAACTCCCTGAACTGCTCACCGAACTCCGTAGGGTTTACGGCTTGCTCGAAGCGTCCTGCTAACATTTTCACCATGTCCGACCCGACCAAAGAACTCGCCTTTCAAAACGACGTCATCACCCAGATGCTCGCCTCCGGCTGGAAGCGCGGCGCGGCGGAGAAGTATGACCGCGCCCTCGCACTCTATCCCGAGGACGTGGTTGGCTTCGTAAAGGACACCCAGCCCGAGCAGTGGCAAAAATTCTGCGCGCTCTATCCGGCCAATCCCGAGCAAAAGTTCCTCGAACGCGTCGCCGCCCAGCTCGACAAGGCCGATCCCAACGCCGCCGACCAGACCATGCGCACCTTCGGCACACTCGGCGTGCTGCGCCACGAGTTGCGCGACCGCGGCACGCGTTTCTCGCTCTGTCAGTTCAAGCCCGAGCACGATCTCAACCCCAACACCCTCGCCCGCTACGGTCAAAACCGACTGCGCCTTGTGCCCGAGCTGGTTTACAGCCCGTGGGCGACCGAAGCCGAACTCGCCGCCACCGGCGCGAAGGCCAAGGCTTGGCGCATCGACCTCGTACTCTTCGTCAACGGCCTGCCCGTCGTCACGCTGGAGTTGAAATCGGAGTTCAAGCAAGCCGCCGACCGCGCGATCAAACAATACAAAACCACGCGCCTGCCGGTGGACCCAGCCACGAAGAAGCCCGAGCCGCTCCTCACCTTCAAACGCGGCTCGCTCGTCCACTTCGCGGTCAGCCAATACGAAGTCGCGATGACCACTCGCCTCGCCGGCGAGGATACGGTGTTTCTACCCTTTAACCGAGGCACCAAAGACGGCGGCGCGGGCAACGACGTGCCGGAAGACGTCAATCGCTATGCCACCGACTATCTGTGGAACGAGGTGCTGTTGCCCGACAACCTGCTCAACATTCTCGCGCGCTTCGTTCACCTCGAAATCAAGGAGAAGGAGGACTGGGACGGCCGGAAGTATAAGCAGGAGGCGATGATCTTCCCGCGTTACCACCAGTGGGATGTCGTGAAAAAACTGCTCGCCACCGCGCGCACGGAAGGCCCCGGCCACAAATATCTCATCCAGCACAGCGCCGGCTCGGGCAAATCCAACTCCATCGCCTGGACTGCACACCAGCTTTCTTCGCTCTACACCGCGAAAGGTGACAAGCAGTTTCACTCCGTCATCGTCGTCACCGACCGCACCGTACTCGACGACCAGTTGCAGGAAACCATCTACCAGTTCGAACACACCGACGGCGTGGTTGGCCGCATCAATCGCGAGGAGGGCGAAGGCTCGAAATCCGAGAAACTGGCGGCGGCGCTGGAGGGCGCGCAGCCCATCATCATCGTCACCCTCCAGACCTTCCCTTTCGTGCTCCGCGCCATCGAAAACAGCGTGAGTCTGAAAGAGCGCCGTTACGCCATCATCGCCGACGAAGCCCACTCCTCGCAAAGCGGTTCGACCGCGCGCCAGTTGAAGGAAGTGCTTATGATCGAAGGCGGCGATGACGATGAAAAGGAACTCTCTTCCGACGATATGATCGCCGCCGCAGTCGCCTCGCGCCGCGCCAATTCCAACCTGAGTTTCTTCGCCTTCACCGCCACGCCCAAGACCAAGACGCTGGAACTGTTCGGCCGCCTGCCCGATCCCAAGTCTGCGCCGTCCAAGCAAAACAAGCCCGAGGCCTTTCACGTTTACTCCATGCGGCAGGCGATCGAGGAGGGCTTCATCCTCGACGTGTTGAAAAACTACACGAACTACAAGGTCGCCTACCAACTCGCGCTCAAGATCCAGCAGACCGAGGAGACGGTCGAAAGCCGCAAGGCCCAGGTGAAGCTCAACCAGTGGGTGCGCCTGCACGACTACAACATCGCGCAAAAAGTGCAGGTCATCGTCGAGCACTTCAAAACCAAGGTCATGGGCCTGCTCGGCGGCCACGCCAAGGCGATGGTCGTCACCAGTTCCCGCAAGGAGGCGGTGCGCTATAAGCTGAGTTTCGACAAATACATCGCCGAAAAAGGCTACGCCAAACTCTACGGCATGGTGGCCTTTTCCGGCGAGGTTGAGTTTTCCGAAAAAGATCCCAACCCGGACGGCCTGCTCGGCACCAAGTTCAGCGAAATCACCATGAACCCGGGCCTCAAAGGCCGCGACATGCGCAAGGCCTTCGACTCGCCCGACTATCAGGTGTTGATCGTGGCCAACAAGTTTCAGACTGGTTTCGACCAGCCCAAGCTCTGCGCCATGTATGTCGATAAGAAGCTCGGCGGCGTAGAGTGCGTGCAGACGCTCTCTCGTCTTAATCGCGTCTATCCCGGCAAGGCGGTTTCGGGGACTTTCGTTTTGGATTTTTTCAATGAACCGGAAGACATCCTCAACGCTTTCCTACCCTACTACCAGACCGCAAAGCTCGAGGACGTTTCCGATCCCAATTTGATTTTCGATCTCAACGAAAAGCTGCGGGCGGCGGGCATCTTCCAATGGACGGAAGTTGAGCAATTTTGCACCGCGTTTTTCCAGAAGAGCAAAAGCAACGCTGCCCTCGCCAACATCTGCAAACCGGCGGTGCAACGCTGGCAGATCCGTTACAAGGCCGCAGTGCTCGCCTACCAACAGACCCGCGACCTGCTGGAACGCGTCAAAAAGACCGGCGACGCCGTGCTGCAGGCCAACGCGGAAAACAATCACAAGGCGGCGAAAAAAGAGAAGGACACGTTGGAAATTTTTAAGAAGGACCTCGGCACCTTCGTGCGCTTCTACGAGTTCATGTCGCAGATCGTGGACTACGACGACGCGGACCTCGAAAAGCTCAGTCTCTATGCCCGCAACCTCGCCCCTCTCCTTCGCGAACAGGTCGTCGAAGACGACGACGTGGACCTGAGCCATGTCGCTCTGAGCCATTACCGCCTGTCCAAGATCAAACAGCAGGACTTGATATTGGAGGAGGAACAGACGCCTTACGGCCTGAAGCCCGGCGAGGCTGTTGGCTCAGCCAAGGCGCGTGACCGCAAAGAGGAGTTGCTTTCGCAGATCATCGCGCGCCTCAATGAACTCTTCGTCACCGATAATTTGACCGAGCAGGACTTGGTCAACTACGCCTACACCGTCCGGGACAAGGTGCGGGAAAACGAAAAGGTGATGAGCCAGCTCGCCAACAACAGCGACGAGCAGGCCATGCTGGGCGATTTTCCGAAGGCGGTGGACGATGCTATCCTAGATAGCAGTGCCGCCCACGAGAACCAGAAGCTGCAGTTGTTGGCCAACCCCAAAAAAGCCGCCGCTTTCGCAAAACTGGTTTTCGATCTCATCAAGATGGCAGGCTGACAACGCGATTAAAAAAACTACGACGTGTTAAGGCAAAGGCTTCCGAGCTGAAGTAGCTAAAGGCAAAAAGAAGTCGGGCTTGGATTCGAACCCAGCCCGAAAAAGTGTTTGGGGCCACGAAACGGTGCCAGGCCACGAAACGGTGCCAGGCTCCTGCCGTCCTTCGTGAATAATAAAAATGCCAGCCTCTTTTCGTAACACAGGGAAAGCGCCATTTCCCTGCACCGAGTGCTTATGGAAACCATCCCAGGGTCGCGAAACGGTGCCAGGCTCCTCCCAAAGTAGCGACCCAAAGTATCAGGCCATTTCCCTTCTTACTCCAATCTGCACAATCCGTTGCTCCAAAACATCCCATTTCCCAAACAACCGTTTCCTGAAAACCATGTTTCATAACATCGCAACATTCGTGGATAGTGGAATAATTCTACTGGCGGGCTGCTACGCCTTTTTTGCCAGAAAAAATCTCTCTTGTAAAATAACAGATCCGCGAAAAAGAAGCCGCACAGAAAAATCCTTAAGATTTGGCGGCATCGCACTGATCATTTGCAGCTTATTGTTAGCCGTCGCCTCTTTTTTTGCGGAAAAAGAACGACTGCAAGAAGCCGCCGATGCCATTAAGGAACCATTGCAAAATCCCTTTCGATTTCCTCATCACCAAGAACTCTGATTGAAAAAGTTGATAGGAAGCCGGAAGGAATTTTTCTCCAGCGGATTCACCGGCGTCTTTTCACAAAAAGCCCCGGCGAAAAACCGGGGCGCAAGGGAAATTTTCTTCGCGATGTTCAGTGGCCGCCACCGGCTTTGGCATGTTCCGCCGCGGCCTTTTTCTTGTCCCACTTCGCATGCGCGTCCGGCAGCGTGCCGCCGAGTTCGTAGAGCTTTTGCTTGTTGTGGACAAAGTCGCTCCGCTTGGTGCCGGTGAGCGAGTATTTCTTTTGCAGCCAAATCGCCTCCTCCGGGCAAACCTCCTGACAGAGGCCGCAGTAAATGCAGCGAAGCATGTCGATCTCGAATTCCTTCGGGGCCTTTTCGACATGCGCGTTCGGCGAGGATTCGTCGATTTCCCCCGGCGTGATGCGGATGGCCTTCGGCGGGCAGACAAACTCGCAGAGCTGGCAGGAAACACATTTCTCCCGCCCGTGCGGATCCATCACCAGCGTCGGCGCGCCGCGATAACCCTCCGGGATCACCGGCAGTTGCTCGGGATACTCCAGCGTCACCGTCGGGCGGAGCAAATTTTTCATCGTCACCTTCAGCCCGCCCAAAATCTGGGGGACATAGGTGCGCTCGGCGAGCGTGAGTGGTTTGCGTTCGATGACTTTGACGGCCATGGCGATCAGCCTTTGACGGCGTAGAGAATGAAGTAAAGGAAGAGGTTGACGATCGCCAGTGGCAGCAATTTGCCCCAGCCGAGTTGCATCACTTGGTCATAGCGAAACCGGGGCACCGTCCAGCGCACCCAGACGAAGAAGAACACCATGAAAAACAGCTTGGCCAGGAAGGTGGCGACGCCCGCCGCCGTGACTAGCCAGCCTGTTCCAAGCGCCTCCATGCTGACAAACGGCAGGTTCCAGCCGCCGAGGAAAAACAGGATGAAGAGCGAGCTGCCGATGATCATGTGGCCGTATTCGCCCACGAAAAACAAACCGAACTTAAAGCTGCCGTATTCCGTGTGGAAGCCGCCCACCAAGTCCGTTTCCGACTCCGGCATGTCGAAGGGCTGCCGGTTGGCCTCGGCGAAAATTGCCACTAGGAACAAAAACGCGCCGAGTGGCTGGAGAAACAAATTCCACCACCCGCCCTGCTGCTGCACGACAGTGAAAAGGTTGAGCGGATTGTCCACGCCCGGCGCAGCCGTCGCCAGCACCACCGGAATCACCGCCAGCCCCATCGTCAGCTCATAGGAAATCAATTGCGCCGAGCCGCGAATCGCGCCGAGAAAGGGGTATTTTGAGTTCGCCGCCCAGCCCGCGAGAATGATGCCGTAAACGCCAAGCGAGGAAATCGCGAACATGAAGAGGAAACCCGTGTCCACGTTGCACAGCATCAGCGGCCGCGCCACGCCGTCCGCGTCGGTGTATTGCCCGAACGGCAGCATCACCATGGTGATCAGCGCCGGGGCCAGCGCCAGACAGGGCGCGAGGAAATAATACGGCTTGTTGACGTGCGCCGGGACCGGATCCTCCTTGAAGAGGAATTTCGCGCCGTCTGCCGGGAGCTGGATCAGGCCAAGGCGCTGAATCCACCGCCCCAGCACGGGAATCGCCGCGATCAGGGGAATCGTGGTGCGGTTCGGGCCGGGGCGACCTTGAATCCAGGCCGCCACCTTGCGTTCCACCATCACGGAGTAGCCCGCAAAGGTCATCACCACCACGACCATCGCGAGGGCGTAAACCGAGGAAAGTGCAATGTATTGCCAGTCCATTTGAAAAAATTTTTTGCCGGGTTAAGCGGTCACTTCCGCCGGGGCGTAGTGCAGGGATTGGGTTTCGGGAAACGCCAGTTGTGCCCACGCTGTGGCGTCGAGCAGGCATCCGTCCTCCGGAATCGTCGCAAAGGAAAGGTCGGCCAGCACCGGAATTTCCTTTGCCAGCCGGGTCCAGATCGCTGCGGCGGAAACCGGCACTTCCTTCTCTCCGCTCACCGCGCTGGCGAGCTGGTGCAGGATTGCGCCGTCGGGCAAAACGTCCGCCGGGCCGGGCACGGCTTGCTGGAACTTTTGCAGGCGGAACTGCTCGTTCACAAAGCTGCCGTTCTTTTCAAAAACCGTCAGCCCGGGCAGCACCACCGCCGCCAGCTCCGCAGTCGCGTCGGCATGGGTGCCGAGGTAAATGACTTTGACCTTCGCCTTTTTCAGCAGCTCGGCGGAAACTCCGAGCTGGGTGATGTCCTCGCGGCACACCACCAGCGTCTTGACCGCACCGCGCGCAATTTCCTCCGCCAACGCGGCCAAATCAGCGTCCGGCAGCGTGTCGCGCAACCCGGTCACCAACGCGCCCCGACTGTTCGGCGTGCGGTCCTCGGAAATGAGCAGGCCGTCGTTTTCGCCGAAATGACGCGGCAGGAAAACCTTCCCCGGCGCGGCCTTGACGAGTTCGCGGAGCAAAAATTGCTCCTCAACGCTCAGGTGTCCCGACGCCACATAGGCCACGCCGCCGTCCTTGAGCAAAGCCGCCGCCGCGTCCAGCGCGTCGGTGTCGCTCACCTTGCTGCCCTGGCGCAAGTAGCCGGTCAGCCGGTTTTCCGCCGCGACTTGTTTGTAAAGCATCCGGCCGGAGTCGGCCATCCAAGTGTCGTTCACTGCGTCATTTTGCCGCGGAGTGATTCGGTAAATTTTTCCTTCACGGCTCCACACCATGGTGTTCACGCCGACGCTCGACTCGGTGCAAATGCTCGGGGTCTGCTTGAGGAACCACACGCGCATCTTGAAGCGGAAATCCGTGCTGGTCAGCGCGCCGACGGGGCAGATGTCCACCGTGTTGAGCGAGTAATTGTTTTCCAGCTCGTGGCCGGGATAGCAGGTCAGCGTGTTGAAGGAACCGCGGTTGACGAAGCCCAGCACCGGGTCCTTGGCCACTTCGTTGCAGAAACGAATGCAGCGCGAGCAGAGGATGCAACGCTCGTCATCCAAGGTAACGCGCGGCCCGAGGCGGGTTTTCTTCGGCTTGACGTTTTTCTCGTCGATGTAGCGCGAGGCCCCGCGGCCGTATTCCGCCGAGTATTCCTGCAATTTGCACTCCCCGGCCTGATCGCAAATCGGACAGTCCAGCGGGTGGTTGAGCAGAATGAATTCCGTCACCCCCTCGCGGCAGTTTTTCACGGCCGGAGAACTCAGCTTCACGTGCAGTCCGGGAGAAACCTTGCTCGCGCAAGCGATGCCGGGCTTGGGCATCCAGCCGATCTTCGGTTTGCCGTTCTCCATCACCAGTTCGCCCGTCGCCCGGTCGCGCATTGGCGTACCCATTTCGACCAGGCACATGCGGCAGTTGCCGGCCACGGAGAGTTTGGAATGGTAGCAGTAATGCGGGACTTCCTTGCCGATGCGGTGAATGGCGTCGACGAGGTTCATGCCCGACGGGACGTCAAAGTCTTCGCCGTCAACGGTGATGGTCACCAAATTTGGTTTGGTCTCTTGCGACATGAGAAAAATGGCCTGAGGAAGGCTCGGGAAGGTATGGTCATCAAAGGGTGGTGCAAGATTCGAAAAAGGGAAAAATCACTCCGCCGCGCCAATTCCCTCCTCCTGCACCGCTTGCAAGCGCGCCAGCAATTCCCCGCGCGGCACCGCCGCCTCCTGCCGCGCCTTCGTGTCGCGCACTTTCACCACGCCCGCCGCCACTTCGTCCGGTCCGTAAATCAGCGCGTAGCGAGCCCCGGTTTGCTCCGCGGCCTGGATCAATTTGCCAAATTTCCCCTCCTTGAAGGAATATTCCACGCGGAAGCCCGCCTGTCGCAGCAAAGCCACATCGGCCAACGCCTCCGGACGCGCCGCCGCGTCGAGGATCACCGCGTAGAAATCCGGGCCGTCGGCGTAAACCGGCAGCAGGCCCTTCGCGTCCAAAAGGTTTTTCAGGGTGACATCCCCCATCCCAAAACCCACCGCGGGCATGTCCGGGCCGCCGAGTTTTTTCACCAGCGCGTCATAGCGTCCGCCACCCGCCAGCGCCCGTCCGTCGCCGCTGCGCTCAAAGGCTTCAAAGACAAATCCGGTGTAATAGGCCAGGCCGCGCACAATGGTCAGGTCGAGGGAAATAAAGTCCGCCAGTCCCATCGCCTCAAGAGTGCCGAGCAACGTTTTCCAGTCGGCCAGGCGCGCGGTGATTTTCTCCGCCGCGCCGCCAAAAAACGCCTCCAACTTTTCCAGGGAATCCAGGGCCACAAAGGCCCGCACTTTTTCCAGCACGGTCGCCGGCGCACAATCGGTTCCGGCCAGCGCGTCAGTCATCATTTTCAACAATTCCGCCGGGCCGCTACGTTCCAGCTTGTCCACCACCGCCAGCACCGGCACCGCCGCACTTTCCGGCACGCCGAGTGATTCGAGGAAAAGAAACCACAAGGTCCGGTCGCTCAACCGCACCCGGAAATCCGCCGCAGTCAGCCCGAACACCCGCAGGGCCTCAATGCACAGCGCGATGATCTCCGCGTCCGCCGCCGGGCCAGGCTCGCCCAGGATGTCGGCGTTGAACTGGTAAAAAGCGCGCAGACGGCCCTTCTGTTGTTTTTCGTAACGATAATTTTCCCCGATCGCGAACCACTTGATCGGACGGCGGAGCGAACCCGCCCGTGCCGCCACCAGGCGCGCCAGCGAGGGCGTCATCTCCGGCCGCAGCGTCACCTGCCGGCCGCCCTTGTCCTCGAAGTTAAAAAGCTGGCGGACGATTTCCTCCCCCGATTTTTCCGTGAACAATTCTAGCGGCTCCAGCACCGGCGCGTCCCATTCGTGGAACCCAAAACGCCGCGCCGCCCGCCGCCACAGATCGAAGAAATGATTCTGCAGCGCGCGTTCCTCGGGATAAAATTCACGAAAACCGGGAAGACTGGTAAACATACGGCCCGCAGAGAAAACCGCTCCGCCGCAAATTGGAAACCCCTAATTTGCCGCCGCCCGCTTTTACCGCCGCCAAATTTCCTTTGCGCCGGATTTTCCTTTGCGTCCCGCCGGAAATTTCCCCGCTCAATGCCGCCGCAAGGCCTCCTCAATCGGAGGCAGCGCCGTCCGCATTTCCTCCTCCCGCGCCAGCAGGCTGAGCACCAGGTGCGGGCCCTGCTCCGGCGCAAAATCAAAAAAATATCCGGGATGCACCAGCACGCCGTCGCGCCCTGCCAAATCGACCGCCAGCGCCTCCTCGTCCACTCCGCGCGGCAGCCGCACCACCGCATACCAACCGGCTTCGCGCGGCAGCAACTCCAATCCGTGCGCGCTGGCCGCACACCAGTCACGCACCGCCGCCTCGTTCGCCGCCAGCCGTTGTCCGATCGCCGTCCGCACTTTTTCCGCCGCCGCCAGAATTTCCTCCGCGCCGAGCTGCACGGGCGTGCCGACCGACAGGTAGGTGTCGGCGACAAACTCCAGCCGGGCCATCGCCTCTTTTCGCCAGTCCTCCGGGCCGGCAACGACAATCCAGCCGAGCTTCAACTGCGGCAACACCGCCACCTTGGACAGGCCGCTCAGGACAAAAAGCGGGGCCGTTTTTTCCTCCGCCCACGAGACGACCGGATTTCCTTCGCGGCCATAATCGAGAAAAACCTCGTCCACCAGCAACGCCAGTCCGTGCTTTTGCGCCGCGTCCCGCAGCACCGTCCGGTCCCGCTCGTCCAGCACCGAGCCGGTGGGATTGTTGGGCGCGACGCAAAAAATCGCCTTGGTGCGCGCATCTATCGCCGCCGCCAGTTCCGCCGCGTCCACCCGCCAGCGTCCTTCGACAAAGCGCAGCGGATACGGCCGGATGTTCACATTTTCCAACTGCGCGAGAAATTGCAGCAGCGGATACGAGGGCGCGGGCACCAGCACGCCGTTGATGCCGGGATCGGTCAGCAGTTTCAACAGCCAGCCGTAGCCTTCGCTGGTGCTGGCAGTGAGGAAAATTTCCTCCGGGGAAACGGTCACGCCGCGCTCCCGGTAATACGCCGCCACCGCTTCCCGCGCGGACAATTTTCCCCGCGGATCGGGATCGTAAATGCCGTTGCCCGCCGAACCCAGCGCCCGCGCCAGCACCGCGTCCTCCCAAGCAAAACCCGCCCGGGTTGGATTGGCCTCGGTCAGGTCCAGCACCGGCATTCCCGCCGCCCGTCGCGCCGCCACCGCCCGGGTCAGACGGTTGTCCTCAAGCTGCCACTGGAGGCGGGAGGAAAACATGACGGCGGAGCGCGCGCCTCAGGCCTTGATCTCGACGATCACCGAAATTTCCGCCGCCGCCTTCAGCGGCAGACCGTTCACCGACACCGCCGCACGCGAGTGTTTCCCGGCCTCGCCGAACACCGCGCCAAACAGTTCCGACGCACCGTTGATCACCTTCGGGCTGTCGGCAAAATCATCGACGCCGTTGACGAATCCGCTCACCGACACCACCCGCGCCACCTGGTCGAGCGAGCCCAGCGCGGCCTTGATATTGGCCAGCGTGTTGAGCGCGCACTGGCGGGCCGCCGCATAGCCGTATTCCAGACTGGCGGGCTCGGAGGAAATTTTTCCGGTGTAGGCGACTTTTCCGTCCGCGATCGGCAGCGTGCCGGAGAGGAAAAGCAGGTTCCCCGCGCGCACGGAGGGAACGTAAGCACCGGCGGCGGCGGGCGGCGGCGGCAGGGTTAGACCAAGTTCGGCAAGTTTCTTTTCACAGCTCATAGGAAACGCGGTTTTTACGCCCGTCCGAAAAATTGAAAACAACGAAGTGCGCGGGCACCGTTATTTCGGCGTTAAAAAACGGACGCACTCACACGACAAAGCCCGCCCGCCGGAGCCAGGCCGCGGCCCGTTCCCGCTCGTCACCCTGCAGTTCCAAGGTGCCCGGCTCCTGCCCAGTGGCACCGCCGCAACCCAGAGTGTTCTTCAATTCCCGCAACAACGCGCTTTGCGCCGCCGAATCCAAACGGGAAACACCTTCGCCAAAGATCACCGTGACCGTTTTTCCTCCGCGCCCGGCCCGTTCGATGCGCAAATGAATTTTCCCCAACTTGCGTTGCGCCTTTGCCGACTGCTCCTCCACGACTTTCCCGGAGGAAGACGCGGGAGCCGCGGGCAGCGGGCCAAGGTCGAGCGACGCAAAGGGATTGTTCGCCAGATTTTCCCCGCCCGAGGTTGGGATTTTTCCCTTCATGCCGCGGCTGAAAAACAACTACTCGCCGCGACCGCACAAACCGCGGGGAATCGGACCGGATTCCTCGATCCAAAGCAGCGCCTTGTGGTAGCTGCGCCGGGCCAGAAAATGCCGCAAATCGCCAGGCATCGTCGAAGCCTCGCGCTCCAAATAGGCGTCCAGCTCGCGAATGGCCTCCGCCACCGCCGTGCCGGAAGCCGTCGTATCCACCACCACCCGCAAGTTTCGGGCAACGTCCGCGTATTCTTCTGCGCGCAAATTCATTGTGGGACAGCGTGCGTATTTTCCTTCGCTTGGCAAGTCTGGCGCGCAGCGCAAATCGACCGTTGTCACCGCCCGCGCTTTCTGACTTTACGAACCGCATGTCCTCGCGTTCGGCCCTTGTTTCCTCCGCCCTTTGCTGCCTGCTGACCGCTCCGCTGTCCGGGCAATCGCTGGATTACAAGCGGGTGATGGCCGACGAACTGGTGCGCAATTTCCTCCTCGCCGGCACGCTGGAGGAGGCAACCGGATTTTCCGCCGGGCAATTGACCACGCCCAGCTCGCTCAATGGCCGCGAGACCGAGCACCGTTTCCTCCGCGCCTCCTACCGCTATGCATTCGAAACGCTGGACTCCGAGATCGGCGAAGTCCGACCGCTCATCCATGCCAACATCGGTTGCTCGGATTACGCGGAAAACATTCCCGCGCCCGTTGCCGGCTGGTCCGCCGACCGCGACGAGGGCTGGACTCTCGGCGCCAACATCCATGCCGAGGTACAACTCCGTCCTTGGCATAACACCCTGCTGCACGCCCGCATCGGCTACGGCTACCTTTACTCCGAGAACGACTACACGGCGCGCAACCCAGCCAGCCAGGCGCTCGGCACCTCACTCGACGGCAGCACCCGCAACTGGTTTTCCAATGCCGTCACCAGCATCACCCAGTTCGGCCTGGCCCAGGATTTGCCGCTCTGGCCAGGGGCATGGGAAGAATCCCCCGAACGGCCCACCCTGCCGCGTCTGCGCGTTTTCACCCGCTTCACCAGCGCCAGCGTGCTCGGGTTCTGGGGCAAAACCAACGACCAGCAGCGCTACCTCACTTCTTATCTCTGGACCAGCGGGGCGCGCCTGCACCTGCCGCTCGCCTCGCACGACTCCCTGCATTTTTTCGCCCAGCCATTTTTTCAGGTCACCGCCATGCACAACGAGGGACATGAAAGCATTTCCTCCGGAAATCATTTTTTCGAGGCCGGGATGCGCCTCGGCGTGCGGAGGGAAGCTGAGTTTTGGCGCGGAGCCGACGCGATTTTCCTTTCCGGCTCCGCCTTCTGGGGCGGGGAAACTTCCGGCTGGCAGGCCGCGCTGTCTTTTCAATTCTGACCCCTCGCCGACTAATCCGGCAGCACAAACTGGCACTCGCCCGCCATCCACCGCTCCAGCGAGCGCGCCAGCCCGGCAATTTCCTCCGCGCTTTCCGGTTGTTGGTCCAGCGGACTGCCCAGCACCACCGCCGCCTTCCGGCGTTTTTCCTCCGCCAGTTCCTCCAGCCATTGCTCCCGCACGGGATAGCCCTCCATGCGCATCCACTGCCAGAGAAATTTGCAATAGGCCGCCGCCGGAAAAGGCCGCTCCGCCAGCGCATCCAAGGCCGTCTCGCACAGTCGAAAAACCCCCGTTGCCGATTCCTCCGGGGGAGGATTGCGCGCCAGCAAAACCGCCAGACGACAGGCCAGGCTCAACCGCTGGTAATCCTTTCCCAAGGTCGGCTGCCTCCGCTCCACCCGGTAACTGTTGGCAAAGCGCACCCCGCCGTCCGCCCCCGCCAGTTCGATTTCCGCCCGGTCAAACAAATCCGGCTTGTCCGTCTCCGGATTGCGCGACACCCGCCAGAGGCACACCACCACCCCGGCGTCAGGACTCAACAGCGTCAGCTTCCAATGCCGCTCGCCCGACAATTCCCGCCCGAGCACAATACCCGTCACGCTGTTTTCCCGCCCGGGCCGCATGGCGTCCTCAGGCGTCTCCCGCCGGTTTGGGCTGACAGTCGCGTTTGCTGCTTTCAGGCAAAACCGAGCCGCCGGAGACAATCAGCTTCATGCCGTCCGCCACGCTCATCGCCAGCGGTTTCACCGCGCTTTCCGGGAGCAAAAGAAAATAGCCGCCCGTGGGATTGGGCGTCGTGGGCACAAAAACATGCACCAGCGGATACCCCAGCGTCTCCGAAAGCTCGCTCGGATCACGGTTCGTCACAAACGCCACCGTCCACGCCCCCTGATGCGGGAACTGCACCAGCACCACCTCCTTGAAGTTCGCCTTATTCTTCGCACTGAAAGTCGCCACCAGCTGCTTGATGCCGGTGTAAACCGATTTCACCATCGGCACTCGCTCGATGACTTGCTCAAAACTGTCGATAATCAACCGCCCAATCAAATATCGGGAAAACCAGCCAACCAAAGTCACGCCCAACACCACAATCAGCGCCGAGACCAGCAGCACCGCCTTTTCCACCCAATAGTCGCCCGTCAATTCGGCCTCCTGTTCAAAAAAGGAGGCGCAAACCGCCAGCACAATTCCCTTCGCCGGCTTGGCCACCAACTCCAGCAGCAACTGCACGACATAAACGGTAATGGCCAGGGGCAGGCACAGTGCCAGACCGGTAAAAAATGCTTTGCGAAGCGCGCGCATGCCTCCCAGTCCGTGCCAGCTTCCTTCCCGCAAGCAAGCAGATTTTCCTCTACCGGACCGTTTAGGAATTAAAAAGATGACCGCTTGACTAACCGTCCCACAATCGGCAGGGATTCTCCCCCGTATTTCCAATGCTGTCGTTTCTCAAAAAGTTCTTCGGGAAAGAGGATAAATTCTACGATCTTCTGGATGCCAGCGCCGAACAGGCGCACAAAAGCGCGCAACTGCTGGTCCAACTGCATGCCAACATCGGCACCCCCCAGTTCGACGCCACCATGCAGGAGCTCTCCCAATCCCGGCGCAAAGACAAGCGCATCGGGCTCCACATCACCCACCAACTCTGCCAGACCTTTATCACGCCCATCGAGCGCGAGGACATTGAGGCCCTGGCCAGCGCTCTTTACAAGATCCCCAAAACCACGGAGAAAATCGGCGAGCGCATTTCCATTTGCCCCAGCCACTTCACCACCGAAATCGTCAGCAAGCAGTTGAAAATGCTCCTCCAAGCCACTGAAATCGTGGTCGCGATGGTGAAGCAAATCCGCAACATCTCCGATGTTGACGGCATTCAGGACGCCTACGAAAACCTGCAAACCATTGAGGGCGACGCCGACAAATTCATGGTCGGCATCCTCCGCGAACTCTACAACGGCAACGTCGATTCCAAGGAGGTGCTGATCCTCTCCGACATTTACGAATTGCTGGAACGCGCCATCGACCTCTGCCGCGACGCCGGCAAGGTGGTGTTCCAAGTGGCGCTCAAGTACTCCTAATCATTCGCGGCGACCCCGATGACCCTGTTCTTTTTTGTCCTGCTGGCGGCGCTGGTTTTTGAATACATCAACGGCTTTCACGACGCCGCCAACGCCATCGCCACCGTGGTTTCCACCAAGGTGCTCACTCCCCGCCAGGCGATTTTGCTGGCCGCAGGCATGAATCTGCTGGGTGCCATGATCGGCACGGAGGTCGCTAAAACCATCGAAAGCGGGTTTATCAGCAGCGGCATCGTCAACATGGAAACCGTGCTGGCCGCATTGGGCGCTGGCATCATCTGGAATTTAATCACCTGGCTCGGCGGCATCCCTTCCAGCTCCAGTCACGCCCTGATCGGCGGGCTGTGCGGCGCGGTGCTCGCGCAGACCAAAATGGCTTGGGGCGCACTCATCTGGGAAGGGGAAATCGACGGGAAAATCGTCGGGCTCTGGCCCAAACTCATCAAGCCAATGGTGCTCTCCCCGCTCTTCGGATTTGTGCTCGGCGCCGGAGTCATGCTCATTCTTACCGTCATCCTCGCCAAAATCCGGCCGGCCATCATCCAGCGCATTTTCGGCAAACTGCAAATTGTCAGCGCAGGCTGGATGGGTCTGAGCCACGGGATGAACGATGCGCAAAAAACCATGGGGATCATCACCATGGCCTTGGTCGCCGGAACGCTGGGCGGCCACTTCTCCGATCTCCCCGAATTCCTTTCTTTCCTCCGCACCGAATCCGGCACCGTCCCCCGCTGGGTGCAAATCGCCTGTGCGCTCACCATGGCCGCCGGGACTGCTGCGGGGGGCTGGCGCATCATCCGCACCATGGGGCACAAAATGGTCAAGCTCCAGCCAGTCCACGGCTTCGCCGCCGAAACCAGCGCCGCCATCGTCATCCAGACCGCCAGCCACTACGGGATTCCCCTTTCCAC
>CALNBE010000004.1 GCA_937874455.1 uncultured Opitutia bacterium
CACCACCGTCCTCGCAACCAAGCAACCGCCACGACGCCACTTGTTCTGGCGCAAAGGAAATTTCCCCGCGCGCCTGCTCCGCCACCGTGGCCCCGGTTTCGCGCTCCGGACTTTTCACATTCACCGTCGCCCGCACCAGCCAGTGCCCTTCCGCCCAGGGCGCGGGCACCGCCTCCACCTCCAAACTCACTCCGGCAAGGGCTGTTTCCGGCTGCACGTTGAGCAACGCGTTCACCATCCCGTCAATCCGCAGCAACGACCGCTCGGGCAGACGTCCCGTCGCCAGACTGGCCTGCAACTGCGTCGCGTAGGGCGCGCCGGGACTTTCCAGGCAGAGCAACGCCATGGGCGCGTTTTTCACCGGGGAAAAGGCATTTTCCCGATGCGCCGGACTGGTACGTGGCAGCTCCGCCACCAAACTGCCGAGCTGCGCGGGCGCGGAGGAATCCGCACCTCTGGGGCCCGCGCCCGGCAACCCGCCAACCGTCGCATTTTCCGTCCCGCCCGTTTCCCCTGTCCGAAAATTTGGCGGAAGAAATATCCGGGTCTCTCCCGGCGCCCCACGATTTTCCTGCGCAACCAAGGGTGCGTTTTCCTCCGCGCCCGTCTTTCCGCCCTGCGTCAAAAAAGCCACCGTCAACACCGCCGCCACACTGGAGCCAAACGCTGCCCAAGAAATGAGGCGCTGCCGTTTTTCCCTCGCGGGTTCCTCCCGGCGAAAAGCCACCAGACCGCCGCGCGGGGCCCGGGCATTTTTCGGGCGCGCCGAGAAAACCACCGGAGTCGTCTGACGTTCCCGCTCGATTTCCTCCGCGAACGCCGTCCGCAGGGATTGCTGAACAGCAGTGATCTCCGCGAACGCCGTCCGCAAAGCCGGGTCGGCCGCAATTTCCTCCGCCAGCGCCCGCGCCTCCGCCGGATCGGCGATTTCCCCCGCCGCCAGCGCGGTGAGTCGCGGATCATTAACGGTCAGTTTTTCGTGTTTCATCGCAAAAAAAGAAAAGGGTTAACGAATGGCGTGCAGTCGCTGTCGCAGCGCGGCCACCGCAGTGTGCAGCAGGAAACCGACGTTGCTCACACTGAGCCCGGTGGTCTCCGCGATTTCCTTGTAAGAAAGCCCCGCCTGAAACTTCAGGCGCAGCAACTCCTGTTGCCGTTCCGGCAAAAACGCCAACTGGTCGAGCAGGTTTCCCTCCGCGTCCTTTTGCGCGAGTGCCTCGCCGGGATGCGGCTCCGGGTCCGGCTGCCGCTCCCAGCAAAACGCCGGGTCGTTCTCCGTCTCGACCGGACTTCCCCGCCGTTTTTGCCGCCGCCAGTAATCCATCGCCTGCGAACGGCACACTTGATACAGCCAGGCGCGCAACGACTCGGGGCGGGGCGGTTTTTTCCACAGCCGCAAAAAAGCCTCCTGCACAATGTCCCGCGCCTCCTCCTCGTCCCGCACCAAACTGCGCGCATAGCACAGCAATTCCGCCTGGTGCGCCGCCATCAACGACTGCAACGCCGCTGCGTCCATCCGGGGATTTTCCTCGTCCAAGGGCATCGCGATAGGTTGGAGGCACTGCGTCATGGCTGGCAACACGTTTACTACAACGCCCGGCGGGGGATTTTCTTAGGAGAAATTTCCTCCGCGCCATTTTCCTCCGCGCCAAAAAAACGACGCCGGAAAATCCCGGCGCCGTTTTCATCCGGCAAGGCAGTGTCGAAACCCGCTCAGCTCGCAGTCAGCGCGGTCACTTCCAGACGAGCTTTTTCCGCCAGCACGGTCGAGACGTAGCGCTCACCGGTGTCGGTGGCGACGGTGACGATGCGCTTGCCGGCGAACTCTGGACGCTTGGCCAGTTGCAGCGCGGCCCAGATGTTGGCACCGCTGGAAATTCCGATCAGCAGACCTTCCTTGATCGCCACTTCCTGCGCGGTGGCGATGGCATCTTCGTTCGTCACCGGAATCACCTCGTCCAGAATCTTCGTGTTCAGATTCTTCGGAATGAAACCCGCGCCGATGCCCTGAATCTTGTGCGGGCCGGGCTTGCCGCCGGAGATCACCGGGCTGTCCGCCGGCTCAACGGCAATGGCTTTGAAATTCGCGTTGCGCGACTTCAACACCTCGCCCACGCCGCTCAACGTGCCGCCGGTGCCGACGCCCGCGACAAACGCATCCACCCGGCCTTCGGCGTCCGCCCAAATTTCCTCCGCGGTGGTCTTGCGGTGAATTTCCGGGTTGGCGGGATTTTCAAATTGCTGCGGCACAAAAGCCTTCGGACCAAGTTCCTTGGCGATTTCCTCCGCCTTGGCAATCGCCCCCGACATCCCCTTCGTCCCCGGCGTCAGCACGATTTCCGCGCCCAGCAGGCGCAGCAAAACGCGGCGCTCCAAAGACATCGTTTCCGGCATCGTCAAAACACACCGGTAGCCGCGCGCCGCCGCCACAAACGCCAGCGCAATCCCGGTGTTGCCCGAGGTCGGCTCCACGATGGTGCTTTCACCCGGTTTGATTTTTCCGTCGCGCTCCGCCGCGTCAATCAACGCCCGGCCCAACCGGTCCTTCACGCTGTGCAGCGGATTAAAAAACTCCGCCTTCACGTAAACTTCCGCGCCCAGCCCTTCGGTCAGGCGGTTCAGGCGAACCAAAGGAGTCCGGCCAATCGCTTCAGTGATATTTTGATAAGTTGCCATAGTAGATGAAGTTTCTGCTTTTTGTTTTGTTATTAAGTTAAAAACTTAAGTTAAGAAAATTAATTTATCTTCCTTTGTCAAATTTAATTCCCCTTCCATGACAATTTCTCGAAAAAACCCAAGCTTGGCCTGACCGCCGATTTGCGTTTGCTCCGCCCCATGCCCCAGCAACGAATCCGCCACACGCTCGCCTTTCTGCTGCGCCGCCATCGTCGGATATTCTTCCTGCTCCTCTGCGGTCTGGCCCTGCTCTGGCACGCCGTTTTGCTCCAATTGCCACAGGGCACCGAGAATATCGAGCTCAACTCGTTGGAAAACGCCTACGCCCAACGCCAAACGGTCAACCAGTTGCTCGGCCACAGTACCGAGCCGGTGGAGGACATTTTGATCCTCGGCTTCGACCACACCTTTCAACCGGAGAATTACCAGGACCTGATTTCCTCCGAACCCGCCTTGGCACTGCTCGCCAGTGGCGGCAAAGTTGAGCCCGACCACCCCATCGACTATGACCGCCGCCTCTTCGGCCTGATCCTCGACCGGCTGGCTTCCGCCGGGGCGCGGCTGGTCATTTTTGACTGGTTCTTCGAGGGACCGGGACCTTTTGGCGACGAGGGAAATCTTTTCTTCTCGGAGCAAATCCGCCGCCATTCCGACCGGGTGCTGCTCGCCAACCTGCTCCAGTTCCAGCAACGCAATAACCTGAACATCGTCACCGTCCGCGATCCCTACGAAAAGTTGCTACCCGACGAAGACGCCCTGCTAGGCTTCGTCAACGTTTGGCCCGATTCCCACGGCTGCATTTCCCGCCACGTTCCCGCCGAAAACACCCTCGTCCTTTCCAGCCCGCAACTGGCCACCCGGCAGCTTCCGCCCGATATTTTCTCCCTCGCCAACGCCGCCGCCATGCGCCTCGGCCGCCCCGCGCCCTCCGACGGCAAATCCGAGATCATCAACTTCCTCGGACCCGGCGGCTCCTTCAACAAAATTTCCGTCCAAGATATTTTCATTCCCAGCGAATGGAAAAATCGTTTTGCCGACGGTGCCTACTTCAAGGACAAAATCATCCTCGTCGGCCCCTATTCAGAAATCCATTACAAGGACGCCTTCCGCACTCCGGTCGGCGCGATGCTGGGCGTGGAAATCCAAGCCAACTGCCTGAACAACGCCCTGCGAGCCGTTCGCGGGCTCCGCCGCCCTCATCTGGACATTTTTCCTCTGCGGTGGCGTCTGGCTGCTCTTCTCCCTGCCCCGCCCGGGCAGCCATTTCACCGCAGCCCGGATGCTCCTACTCACCCTGCTCCTGTTCGGCAGCTGGCTTTTTCTCCGTGCCTACCTTTTCGCTTGGCACAACCTGCTTTTCCCCCGCTTCTCTTTCTTCACCGCCGTCGGTCTGGCCGTGGTGCTCCTCGCCTTGGATTTCCTCCGCGTCCACTCCGAACGCTCCTGGATCCGCCACCTGTTCGGCTCCTACCTCGCCCCGTCCGTCATTAAAAAACTGCTCGAAAAAGAAGAGGAGCCCGAGCTGGGAGGAGAGCAATTGGTGCTCACCGGCTTCTTCAGCGATGTGCAAAATTTCTCCTTCTTTGCCGAGATGCTCCCGCCCGACAAACTGGTCACGCTGATGAATGAATACCTCGGCGAAATGTCCTCACTACTGGAGCAATACGAGGGCACCCTGGACAAGTATGTCGGCGACGGCATCGTGGCCATGTTCGGCGCGCCCCTCGCATCCTCCGACCACGCCGCCCGCGCCTGCCTCTGCGCTCTGACCATGCAACAGCAAATGGGCCAACTCCACCGGCGCTGGCTCGCCCAGCCGGCCCGCTGGCCGGAGGCAGTCGGCAGCCTCCGCATGCGCATCGGCCTCAGCACCGGCCAGGCGGTCGTCGGCAACATGGGATCTGCCCATCGATTCAACTACACCATGATGGGCGACGCGGTCAATTTGGCCGCCCGTTGCGAAAGCGGGGCTAAGCTAATGGGCGCTTACATTCTGGTGACCCAGTCCACCGTCGAGGCCGCGCTGCCCCAAGCTCCACAACTGGTCTTCCGCGAGCTCGACCATTGGCGCATTCCCGGCAGACAAACTCCGCTGATTGTCCATGAACTTGTTGGTTGGTGCGACACCATTTCCGACCAGACTCGCGAATGCCTCCGGCACTACCAGCAGGGTTTTCGCCTCTACCAACAACAGCGTTGGGCTGAGGCGCGGGAGCAATTTCTCACCGCCGCCGCAAAGGAAATTTTCCAGCCAGAACGCGATCCAGGCATCACCACCAACCCATCCCTGGTCATGGCCAAACGCTGTGCCGAATGGCAAATCTCCCCTCCGCCCACCGATTGGGACGGCACCTTCGCCATCGGAAAACACTAGGCATGCCGCTTCCCATTCCCCATGCTCCCGTCCGCATTCCCTAATCCGCTATTTCCCGACATGCTCTCTCCCGGCGACATCATCATCAAGGGCGCGCGCCAGCATAATCTGCGCAACCTTTCCCTCGCATTGCCGCGGGGGAAATTCACCGTCTTCACCGGTGTCTCCGGCTCGGGCAAAACTTCGCTGGTCTTCGATACGATTTACGCCGAGGGCTGCCGCCAGTACATGGAAAGTCTCTCCGCGCGCTCCCGCCAGTGGCTGGAGCAAATGGATCGCCCGGAGGTTGACTTTATCCACGGACTCTCCCCGGTCATCGCCGTCGAGCAACGCACCACCGGCGGCGCCAACCCGCGCAGCACCGTCGCCACCGTCACCGAAATCGCCGACTACGCCCGGCTGCTCTGGTCGCTCGCGGGAGAGCAATTTTGTCCGCGCGACGGGGGCCGCATCGTGCGCCGTTCGCTCGACGACTGCCTGGCGGTGCTGCACGCCCGGCCGGAGGGTTCCCGCTTCATCATCCTCGCGCCCTTCATGCGCGCCCGGCCCGCAGTACTGCACGACGAGCTGCCCCGGCTGCAACTGCGCGGTTTCCAGCGCGTCCGCCTCAATGG
>CALNBE010000005.1 GCA_937874455.1 uncultured Opitutia bacterium
CGGCAAGCTCGTTTCCTCCATTCAAGAGGTCAAAGCGCGCGGAGGAAAAACCATCGTCGTCACCACCGAGGGAGCGGAATTTCCCTCCGGCGTGGCCGACGACATCATCGAAATCCCCGAATGCCACGAGGCCATCCTGCCGATCATCGCCACCATTCCCCTCCAGCTCTTCAGCTACTACGTCGCGGTCGAGCGCGGCTGCGATGTGGACAAGCCCCGCAACCTGGCCAAGTCCGTCACCGTGGAGTAAAATTTCCTCCGCGCCGCAAAGAAAAAGCCGCTGGGAACATCCAGCGGCTTTTTGCTGCAAAGGAAATTCCCTTGCTCAACGGCGCGTCTGTTGCCGACGGCGCAACAATACACAACCCAGCGCCAGCGCCCCAACACCCAAGGCATAGGTGGACGGCTCGGGGATCGGCGCCCCCAGCCACTTGGCCAAATTCTGGGCAAAAACGTAATTGTGGTAATTCGGGTGCCCGTCCTGCAGTCCTTCGACGATATTCATGTCCAGCGTCCAAAGGAAATTGTCGTTCTCTCCGCCCAAAATCACCACATCCTTTTTCGTGTCCACGCCGATCAACACCTCTCCCTGTCCGCCGCCTCCGGCAAAATCCACGAAGCCAGGCTCATAAAGGTAAATCGGCTTGGAAATTCCGCTCATCAACTCGGAAACACTTTCCTCCGCCACGAATCCGGCGGAATCTCTTGTTTTCCCATTCCCAGTCACATAACTGTCCAATCCCCAAAGCTCCTCGCAAATTTGCTGGTTGGTGGCGTCCCAGCTTGAATTTTCCCCGATCAGAAAAACCCGCACATCGCTCTGCATGAGTTCTTGCAACACCTGTATTTCCGCAGCCGAATACCCCGCCCCCGTGCTTAGTCCCATCGGAAGATTCACAATAACCGCATCCGCAGTCCCGGCATCCCGATAGCTCTGGTAATCCGCAAGATTGCCGCCCTCCAAGGTGGAACCCGCCGCCTCCAAATATGCCTTAAACTGCGTCATTCCCTGGCCATCAATAACGTCAATCTGCCTATACTGATTACTCTGCTTATTCGTCGCCTCCAAGTCCAACACCCGGATGGTCCATGCCCCTAGCGACGACACGCAACCCGCGGCAATCAACAGCGAGAAGACAATTTTTGAATGAAGAGAAAAAAATGGCATAAGGATTCTTTTATTTTTCCTATAAAATTATTTTTTAATAATAACAAGTCAACCTCACTTTTCCCCTTTCTGCCAGACAGGATTTATCTCTGCTTAATCGCATCCACCGCATGAGGTTGTGCTACCGAATTCCTGGTCTCCGCTGATTTCCTCCGCGCGCGCCGTCACGCAAATCCACCACCGGGCTTTCGCCGTTGACAGTCCCATCCGCGCGTCCTTGATGCCGCCCTGCGCATTGTTTTTTGAAAATCATTCATCCGCCGGATGATGGCTCCCCTCGGGAGTCGTCCGCCGACGGCGATACAAGGCCAGCGGGGAATGCCGTGAGAACCGGCAACAGTCGCGCTGCGGTATCAAGTCACACGCTTCCATCCTCCGGCAACGGCGGGAACAAAGCACAGCCACGACTCCGGTCGTGCGCCAAGGCGATGAAGCGAGGCAGCGGAGGGAAAATTTCCTCCGCGCAAAACTTGGAGTCCGAATACCCAGGCCAGTGTCGTCCTTGCGCAAAAACCGCCGCGCCCCTCCGGCCGGCCCGCACAACCTTCTTATCGCACGAATGAGAGCGTCCCACATCCCATACTTTTCACCTGAACCGGTTTTCTCCGCCTGCGGAAAAACCCCCGGCGCGATTGCCCGCCGTTTCCCACGCCCCGATTTCCCGGCGTTCCTTTCCTGAGCAAAAACGATCCCGGCCACTTGCCGAAGTCCCCCGGCGCTTTTCACTGCCGGGAGCTTCCTCCCAACCTTTGCCGACCGTTTTGTCGCCTTCGCACTGAACCCGTTTCCTTTGCCCGTCCGGCATGCGTCACCGCCTGCCCGGATTTAATCTTTCTCAATCAACCCGCATTTTCGTCATGTCCGTTCCCAAAAAACTCCTTGTCGCCAACCGCAGCGAAATCGCCGTCCGCATCTTTCGCTCCGCCGCCGAACTCGGCTTCCGCACCGTCGCCATCTACGCCCAGGAGGACCGCTTCGGCGTCCACCGCTTCAAGTCCGACGAGGCCTACCTGATCGGCGAGGGCAAAGGCCCCGTCGCCGCCTACCTCGACATCCCCGGCATCATCGACATCGCCAAAAAACACGGGATCGACTACATCCATCCCGGCTACGGATTCCTCTCCGAAAACGCCGCCTTTGCCCGCGCCTGCTCCGAGGCAGGCATCACCTTCATCGGGCCGCGCGTCGAACATTTGGAAATGATGGGCGACAAAACCGCCGCCCGGCTCATCGCGGAGAAAATCGGCGTGCCCACCGTCCCCGGCACCGCCGACCCGATCTCCGACCCGGCAACCGCCCTTACCCTCGCCCGGCAAATCGGTTTTCCCTTGATCATCAAGGCGGCGTTCGGCGGCGGCGGGCGCGGCATGCGAGTGGTCCGCACCGAGGCCGAACTACTGCCCCTGCTCCAGGAAGCCCAGACCGAGGCCGGGGTCGCCTTCGGCAATCCTGCCGTTTTCCTCGAACGCTTCATTGGCCGCGCCAAACACATCGAGGTGCAAATCCTAGGCGACAAACATGGCAACGTCGTCCACCTGCACGAGCGCGACTGCTCCGTCCAGCGCCGCCACCAAAAAGTGGTCGAGGTCGCCCCCTCCATCAACCTCGACCCGCGCGTCGTTCGCGAACTCTGCGACGCCGCCACCCGGCTCTGCCGCGAGATCGGTTACGAGAACGCCGGCACCATGGAATTCCTCGTCGATATGGACTCGCATGAGTGGTTCTTCATCGAGATGAACCCGCGCATCCAAGTCGAGCACACGGTGACGGAGATGATCACCGGCATCGATCTTGTCCGTTCCCAAATCCTCATCGCCCAAGGCGAATCCCTCCACGGCGAGGCCATCGCCATTCCCGCCCAGGATAAAATCCCCCGCAACGGCTTCGCCGTCCAGTGCCGCATCACGACCGAGGATCCCGAGGCCAACTTCACCCCGGACTACGGCAAAATCGTCGCCTACCGCTCCCCCGCCGGCCTGGGCATCCGCCTCGACGGGGCCATGGGCGACGCCGGAGCGGTGATTTCGCCCTTCTACGACTCCATGCTGGTCAAGGTCACCGCCTTCGCGCCAACTTTCCCGCTCGCCCTCCAACGCATGAAACGCGCCCTCGACGAGTTCAGCATCCGCGGAGTCAAAACCAACATTCCCTTCCTCGACAACGTCATCACCCCCCCCGACTTCGTCAGCGGCCAGGCCGGCACCCGCTTCATCGACAACAGTCCCGAGCTGTTCCAGTTTCACCTGCGCCAGCTGCGCGCCACCCGCCTGCTGTCCTACCTGGGCGACGTGATCGTCAACGGCAATCCCCAGGTCAAGGGCCGGCCCCGGCCCGACATGAGCCTGCCGCGCATTCTGCCCTACTACGACCCCAAGCAGGCGCTGCCCAAGGGCACTCGCGACAAACTGCGCGAACTCGGCCCGCAGCAATTCGCCCAGTGGACCCGCGAGCAAAGGAAACTGCTGCTCACCGACACCACCTTCCGCGACGCCCACCAATCCCTCCTCGCCGCCCGCAT
>CALNBE010000006.1 GCA_937874455.1 uncultured Opitutia bacterium
GTAGCCGCGGAAGAGGATTTCGCTTTGGAAGGAAACGAAGGGGAATCCCTTGTGGTGGTCGGCGGGTTTCCATTTCCAGTAGAGATCGGCACCGTAGAGCTGGGTGCGGGCGTTTTGCCCGGTGCTGTTGGGGCCCCAGGCGCCGGAAATGCCGCCGAGGAGCGTTTGGGTTTCGGAAAGGTCGAAGGAGGCGGAGTAGCGGGCGGAGTAAAGCAAATCGCCGAGACCGTTGACGGAGGTTTCCTGGGAAGGACGGCCGAAGGGAATTTCGTCGGCGTGTCCGTGTCCGTCGTCCGCGCCGAATTCGTTGCGGAAGCTGTAGGCGGTTTCGCCCTGGCTGTTTTGGACGCCGAGAGTCAGCTCGGAGTAAAAAGGAGTCGGAGTGAGCCAGGAAAGGCTGGCGCCGGGGTTGCGAAGGCCGTCGGGCCCGAGGAAGCGGGAGGTGACGATGGGGGCGTCGACGAAATCCCAGGAGTGGGTGTGCTGGCCGTTGATGCGGCCAAAGGGCGTGAAGAATTGGCCGGCGCGCGCCTGCAGCCCGAAGGGAAGGGCGAGGGTTTCGGCGTAGGCTTCTTCGAGTTCGAAAAAGGATTCTCCCTCGGTGTTGAGGCTGTAGAGCACATTGGAGAAGGCGCGGAAGTAATTGTCGACCGCGCCCTCGAAAACCGCCTCGACGCCCTGGATGGTGAAGCCGCGCTGCGCGGGATCGTGTCCGCCCATTTGGAGTGTGCCGACCTCTTTTTGGCTGCTGGAACCGGCGGCGACATCGGCGATCAGCGACAGGTTGAGGTAGCTGTTGCCGCTGCGAAGCAGGGAAAGCGGACGGGAGTTGTCCCAAGTGGCGGGCGCGGAGGAAACCGCCTGCGGTTTTCCGGCCTGGATTTCGGCGAGTTGCTGCTGCAGCGCGGCGAGTTGCTTTTGCTGGGCATCAAGGGTGTGAGAAAGTTGCGAGACAGTTTCCTCTGCGGATGCACCGGGAGTTTGGGCTACGGCGAAGGACGGGAAGGCTGCAGCTAGAAGAATGGGAAGGCAGATGTTTTTCATAGGCGGGGCGGAGAAAAAGCAGCGCATTGTTAGATGCAAGTTTTTTGCATTAAAAATGTGACTGCAAGGACAGGCAGGGGGAAGGGGACGCATTGCGCGGGTAGCAGCCAGGTGCCGTTGTTGGCGGGCAAAGCAAAGCCGCACTTATGGCAGTGCGGCTTAGGGCGGTGCTTGCGAGCGAGGCGGGCGGAAAATTGCCGGGCTAGAGGGTGAGGCGTTCTTTAATTTTGTAGGCGCGCTTGAGTTCCTCTTCCAGTTGTTTGGGTGTCCGACCGTCGAGCAGTGCGGGGAGGGCCAGCTTGGGATTGCCGGTTTCGGCGATTATTTTGAGGTAATTCTTGAAGCGGCGAGCATCGCCGTCGCCATCCAGATGGACGAGGTAGTAGCAGAGCAGGCCGGCGGAAAGGTAGTTGTCTTGGCCGGTGCCGTCGGTCAGTCCCCTTTTCCATTCAGTGTCGCTGATGGAGAGGAGGCGTTCAATCGGGACGAAATTTTTCAGGTTTTTCGCGTAATCCTTGGGGGAGGTTTTCCCGCAGTTGAATGCACCGCTGCGGTAGGGAATCATGCGAAAGTACTCGGCGGTTCCCTCTATGCACCAGATGGGGAGGAAGCGGAGCCAGTCGTGCATGACTTGGTGGGTGATCTCGTGGATCAGGGTGCTGTTGTCTTTTTCGCCGCTGCCGCGGGCTACCCGTTGTTTGCGGATGGAGACGTTGAGGCTTTCCAGCGGCACGAGGACCTTGCGCTGTGCGCCCATGTAAACGCCTCCGCTGCCCGCGGAACCGCCAGCCTGAAGGTATTCTTCGCGGGTTCGAAAAAGTTGGACTTGGTAGCGTGGCGGTTCCATGCGCGGGTTAAGGCCCAAGGGGCACTGTTTGACCGCAAAGAGCGTCGTTTCAAAAATTTTGGAAAACTCCCGCACCAGCCCGGTGCCCAGTTTAATGTCGGAGTGGTATTCGAAGTTGGGGGTCTGGTAGATGTAAATGTCGGCTTTGGTGTCCTCTTTGATCACGGTGACTTCGATGGCCTGATCGATTCGCACCATGAGTGGCCATTTGGCGGGAGGATTGGGGTCCATCTGAATGCCTGTTCCTGCCGAAAGTAACGGGGCGATGAAAAAAAGAAGGAGAATGGGGTGGATAGTATGCTTCATCGTGAATGTAAGTGATTAGAAGTTATTGATGTGGCAAGATTGAAGGAGGCGAATCAATTGATTCTGATGTGTTGATAAAGCGCTTGCGATTCACGATGAAATGGCGAGGGTGGGCGACTCACCAAAAAGACCGAAATGGCATACGACTATATTTTTTCCTCCGAATCCGTGGGCGAAGGGCATCCTGACAAGGTGGCCGACTACATTTCCGACAGCGTGCTGGACGCCTGTCTGGCGCAGGACCGCCTGAGCCGGGTGGCGTGCGAAACGCTGGTGAAGAGCAATTGCGTGTTTCTGGCGGGGGAAATTTCCACCCGCGCCAAGCTGAACATCGAGGCGATTGTGCGTCAGGCGATCGACGACATCGGGTATCGCTGTCCAAAGGACGACGACGTGTTCAACGCGAACACGGTTTTCATCACCAACGCGCTGACCGCGCAGTCGCCGGACATCGCGCAGGGCGTGGACGCCCGGGCGGCGAAGGGGAAAAAAATCGCGGAGCAAGGCGCGGGCGACCAAGGGATCATGTTTGGCTATGCCTCGGACGAGACGCCGGAGTTCATGCCCGCGCCGGTGATGTTTGCGCACCGGTTGCTGCACGAGCTGCGGGATTTGCGCCATGGCGGAAAAGTCGCCTGGCTGCGGCCGGACTGCAAATCGCAGGTGGCGGTGGCCTACCAAGACGGCGTGCCGGTGCACATTGAAAACGTGGTGATCTCGACCCAGCACACTGCGGAGGTGGAGCATGCGACCATTGAGAAATTTTGCATCGAAAACGTGATCCGCAAAGTGCTGCCGAAGGAATTGATCTCGAAGAAAACCCAGTTCCTGATCAACCCCACCGGCAAGTTTGTGGTGGGCGGCCCGCATGGCGATGCCGGATTGACCGGGCGGAAAATCATCGTCGATACCTACGGCGGCATTGGCCGGCACGGCGGCGGCGCGTTTTCGGGGAAGGATCCCTCGAAGGTGGACCGCTCGGCGGCCTACATGTGCCGCTGGGTGGCGAAGCACATTGTGGCGGCGGGACTGGCGAAGCGTTGCGAACTGCAAGTGGCCTACGCCATCGGTTATCCGCACCCGACGAGCATTTACGTGGAAACCTTTGGCACGGGCACGGTGCCGGACGCGGCGATTGTCGCAGCGGTGAAAAAGGTGTTTTCCTTCAAGCCCGCCGAGATCATCCAGCAGCTCAATTTGCTCCGCCCGATCTACCGCCAGAGCACGCACTACGGCCACTTCACCAAGCCCAACCTGCCCTGGGAGAAACTGACCAAACTCGCCGCGCTAAAAAAGGCGGCGAAGTTCCGGAGCAAAGGCGAATAAGTTTAGCACAAAGGCACCAAGAAGGCGCGAAGAGCACCAAGCGTGTGTTTCTCATGACTGAAAACGATATTGCCAAAGCGATCTTTCAAGCCGAGCTGGAGGTGCACAAGGCGCTCGGCCCCGGTTTGCTTGAAGGTGTCTATGAGGAGTGTCTGGCGCATGAATTGAGCGAAATGAATCTTCGGGTGGAGCGGCAGAAAATGGCTCCGCTCGTTTATAAAACTACAAGGATAACCAACGCCTACCGAATGGACTTGGTGGTGGAAAACAAGGTGGTGGTTGAGTTGAAATCGGTTGAAAAAATGAACGAACTCCATGTTGCCCAGCTGCTCACGTATTTGAAATTAAGCGGATACAAGCTCGGTCTCTTAATGAATTTTAACGTCCCTTTGTTTAAGGATGGTGTCAAACGACTTATCAACGGAAATCTCGAAACATGACCGACCCCAATCTTCCGCAATAAATCGCCAAACTTCTTTGTGCGCTTGGTGCCTTCCTAGTGCCTTTGTGTTAATTTTTCCTTTTTTCCCATGTCCCAAAAACCTTCCTTCAAAAAATCCACCGACTACCAGGTCGCCGAT
>CALNBE010000007.1 GCA_937874455.1 uncultured Opitutia bacterium
CACCGCCTCGATCAAATCACGCTTCGGGAAGGAACTGGCAGGGATTGCCATGGCCAAGCTCGGAGCCTTCCAGCGCGCCCGCGTAAAGGCTCGCATTGCGGCCAAGGAAAAGACGGGGGTGGTGTGGGTCGGACTGGAACCGGTGTCGCTGGCTTTCCTCTCCGCGCGGCAGGTGAAGGGCGGGGTGAAGGTGCGGAATCTTTTTATCCCGAATGCGTTCATCGTGGAAAAGATCGGGAGCAAGGCGGCAGGGCATCCGGTGTTCTTGAGTGCCAAGCACTCCATGCCGGAGGGGATCGTGGAGGACAAACGACCGGGGCTGCGCGGATCTCGCCGGTTGGCGTATAGCTGGGGCGCGCTGGGTGAGGTGGAATTTCAAAAGGCTCTCAGGGTGGCCGAGGAACGGCTGCCCGTCGAATTTGAACGCGAACTGAAACACGAGATCAGCAAATGACACCGACTTACCGCATCGAAGCCGAGAATCAGGACATCACCGCGCGTATCGCCGCCCGGCTGGTGTCGCTCTCCATCACTGACAACAGCGGCGACCAAGCCGACACGCTCCGGCTGACGTTGGAGAATGCCGACGGGCGTTTGATCTTGCCCGATCCCGGTGCCGTGCTGCGGGTTTGGCTGGGTTTTGTCGGCTATCCGATCCGTGACATGGGCCTCTATTCTCTCGACGAGGTGCGCGAGTCCGGGCCGCCGTCGCAGGTGGTGTTGACGGCCAAGGCGGCGGCATTTGCCGGAGGTTCCGCCGCTGCTGATTACACGCCTTTACAGGACAAGAAAACCCGCTCATGGGAGGCGGGAACCACGGTGGCCGCGATGGTGCAGACGATGGCCAAGGAAGCGAATTTGACGCCGGTGGTGACGAGCACCGCCGCCGCGCTGGCATTGCCACACATCGACCAGACAGAGGAAAGCGACCTGAACCTTTTGACGCGGATTGCCGATGCCAACGATTCTTGGGCGAAACCTGCTTTCGGGAAATTGATCTTTGCCCATGCTGAGGACGTGCGGAAGCCCGCGACGCCGACGGCCAGCACTGCGCCGGTTACGGTGTGGAAAGAGGAAGTCAGCACCTACGAGTTTACGCGCAAGGCTCGGCAACACTTCGAGACGGTCATTGCCGTGTGGCGCGACATCGAGGGCGCGCAGGATGTCGAGGAACGCATCGGCCCCGAGAGCGGCCCCACGGAGCGCATCAGCGGGCTGTTTCCAGATGCCGACAGTGCGCGAAAAGCGGCTGCCTCCCGCTTGGAAGATCTGCAACGCGCCGGCACGACTTTCAACCTCACCATGCCCGCGCCCGCCACGCTGCCGTTCTACGCCGAGGGCAGCATCACCGCGGCAGGATTTTCGGACAAAATAAACGGTGCTTGGAAATTAAGCACCGTGGAATGGAACCTCAACGATTCTGGAATGGTGGTGTCGTTGAAGGCGGAGGTTATGACGGAGGATATGTAATCTCCACTTTGATGGGGGTTTTTTCCTCGGAAGTGTCTTTTGCTTCTTCGATAAACCAATTTTCAATTGTTCGAGCAATATACCAGCAAATGGCACCAGAAAATATCCATGTGATAGAAATGTATAAAAGAGGCGTTTCGTCGGTATGTTTGTAGTTAATTAGGAATGTTGTCACGAGAAGTTAAAGAATTACA
>CALNBE010000008.1 GCA_937874455.1 uncultured Opitutia bacterium
GATCGGAGAGTCCGACTCGCTGCGCGGCAAACTTTCCTCCGTCGAACAAGGTGAAATAGGCGACATCAACGCCCGCCTCCAATCCCTCCGCCTCGGGCTGCTCAAGGCGGCGGATCAAATCCGCCTCTCGTCCGACGCCGCAGAAAAAAACCTCTGGGAGGAAAAACAGCGCGCACTGGAAACACGGCGCGACCAACTGCAGGACGATTACGAAAAACTCGCCGTCACCGCCGGAGAAATTCGCCGGCAGCTCGCCCGTGGTGAATTGGTCGGCACTGTCGGCGACGGACGGGAAATACGCATCACGGGCGGCGACATCCTCCACTACAGCATGCCCAACACCCTGGGCTTTTTTGGCAAACTCCAGCTCTTCGGCGCCAACATCTGGCGTTTCCTCTCCGAGGATCCGCGCGAAGCCAACACCGAGGGCGGCGTCTTCCCTGCCATCTTCGGCACCTTTTGCATGACCGTCCTCATGAGCGCACTGGTCACGCCCTTCGGCGTCATCGCCGCCATTTACCTCCGCGAATACGCCAAACAGGGTGCCTTTGTCCGCTGGGTGCGCATCTGCGTCAACAACCTCGCCGGAGTGCCGTCCATCGTCTTCGGAGTTTTTGGCGTCGGCTTCTTTGTTTACATCGCGGGCGGCGCACTGGACAACCTGCTCTTCGCCGACGAGGTCAAATACACCAACGCGCCCGTCTTCGGCACCGGCGGGGTACTCTGGGCCTCCCTGACGCTGGCGTTGATGACGCTCCCGGTGGTCATCGTCGCCACCGAGGAGGCACTGGCCGCGGTGCCGCGCGGTGCCCGCGAGGCCTCCCTTGCCTGCGGCGCTTCCAAATGGCAAACCATCCGCAACATCGTAGTGCCCGCCGCCGCCCCCGGCATCCTCACCGGCATGATTCTCGCAATGGCCCGCGGCGCGGGGGAAGTCGCCCCGCTCATGATGGTCGGCGTCGTCAAACTCGCCCCCACGCTGCCGTTCGACGGCTCCTTCCCCTTTGTCCACCTTGACCGCAAATTCATGCACCTCGGGTTTCACATCTACGACTTGGGATTCCAGTCGCCCGACGCCGACGCGGCCCGTCCCATGGTCTTCGCCACCACGCTCCTGCTCATCCTGCTGGTGCTGGTGCTCAACGCAGGGGCCATCGCCATCCGCAACCACCTGCGCCGCAAATACCAGTCCGGCGCGTTTTAACTTCAAAAATTTTCTTTTCCCATGACCACTGCCACCCTCGCCCAACCGGCCGCCGCCGCCGCGCCCAACACGCGCAAGCCCGACTACATCCGCGTCCAAAACTTCGACTTCTGGTACGGCGCGACCCAGGCGCTGCATAACATCCATTTCGACCTTCCCGAACGGCGCGTCATCGCCCTCATCGGCCCCTCCGGCTGCGGTAAATCCACCCTCCTCCGCAGCATCAACCGGATGAACGACCTCGTGGACGGCGTCCACCACCAAGGCGACATCACCATCGACGGCACCAGCGTTTACGATCCCTTTCAAGAGGTCATCGCGCTGCGCCGGCGCGTCGGGATGGTTTTTCAAAAATCCAACCCGTTCCCCAAGTCCATTTACGAAAATGTCATTTACTCCCTCCGCATCGCGGGCTGCAACAACCGCCAACTGCTCGACCAGGCGGCGGAGGACAGCCTCCGCAAGGCCGCGCTCTGGGACGAAGTCAAGGACCGCCTGCACGCCAGCGCGCTCGGACTTTCCGGCGGGCAACAGCAGCGCCTCTGCATCGCCCGCGCCATCGCCAACCAGCCCGAGGTATTGCTGATGGACGAACCCTGCTCCGCCCTCGATCCCATCGCCACGGGGAAAATCGAGGAGCTGATCCATCAGCTGAAAAAAGACTACACCATCGTCATCGTCACCCACAGCATGCAACAGGCGTCGCGCGTCTCCGACCGCACCGCCTTTTTCTACCTCGGCCGCTTGGTCGAATACGACAAAACCGAAAAAATCTTCATGAACCCGTCCGATCCACAAACCGAAGCCTACATCTCCGGTCGCTTCGGCTAAAACCACCAAAAACATCCCGTCATGACCGCCATGGACCGCTACTTCCACGCCGACCTTCAGGAAATCAAGGCCGACATCCAAACCATGAGCGACAACACGCTCATCATGGTGCGCGACAGCGTGCTCTCCCTCCGCACCCAAGACAAAACCCTCGCCCTGCAAGTCTGCGGGCGCGACGATTCCGTGGACGAACTGGAGAAAAAAATCGACCGCGAGGCCATGCGCTACTTGACGCTCTTCGGCCCCGTCGGCACCGATGTCCGCCTGCTCATGACCGTGCGTGACATCGGCCACGACCTCGAACGCGCCGCCGACGAGGCCAGCGGCATCGCCAAGCGCGTCATCCGCCTCGGCAAAAAACTGGAGGAACTTCCCGAAATGCTCGAGCTGCCACGCATGGCCAGCATCGCCGCCGAGATGCTGGAGTCCGCCGTCAATTCCTTCTTCACCATCGACACCACCCTCGCCCAGCAAGTGATCGCCCGCGACGACGAGATCGACCGGCTCAATCTGGAAAACTACCACGCGCTGTTCGGCAAAAACGGCCACGCCGAGACCAGCATGGTGATCGCGGTCGAACTCATGTTCATCTCCAAATCCCTGGAGCGCATCGCCGACCACGCGACCAATATCGCCGAGCAGACCGTTTTCCTCCGCAGCGGCGAAGACATCCGCCACAGCCACCTATCCTGAGCAGGGGAATTTTCCTCCGCGTTTTCCCTTTGCTCCCGGAGCGGCGTTTTTCAAAATCGCCGCCATGTCCTCCTCCTCGCCCGAAGCGCTTCTCGACATCGCGCTGCACGCCGCCGCCGACACCGCCCAAATTCTCCTGCGCGGCGCCGACCGCACCATCAATCTGCTCAGCCCGCAGGATGTCAAACTGCAGGCCGACGAGGATTCGGAGAAACTTATCCGCACCCATCTGGAAAAAACCGGGCTGCCAGTCATCGGCGAGGAACTTGGCGGCGACCCGGCGCTTTTCTCCGGCGAAAAACTCTACTGGGTGGTCGATCCGCTCGACGGC
>CALNBE010000009.1 GCA_937874455.1 uncultured Opitutia bacterium
GGCGTGGCGACGGGTATCCAGAAAAAAATTACCAAGGAGACCAAGAAAGCCTGGGCTTTTTTCACCCTGGCGACGAAGACGCAGAATTACTCGATCAACCTTTTCCCCGAGGCCTACGAGGAATGCGGGCACGTTGAGTCGGAAGGACGTCTGCTGCTGGACGAGGGGCGGCACCTGCTGGTGGAGGCGGAGCTGGTTTTCCGGCAGGATCGCGGCGAGTGGGGCGTCAACGCCTATCGCCTGTCGGCACTGGAAAAGCGCGTGCCGGGGCTGGTCAAGCGGGTGTTGTTTGTGCTGCATCCGGTTGCCGCGGCGGAGGATTTTCTGCAAAAACTGTCGGCGCGACTGATGGCGGAACCCTCGGGGCCGACTGCGCTGCAAATCGGATTCCGGCAGGCGGACGAACGGGTGCTGCAAGCGGACATTGCTGGTTCGCTCGGGGCGAACATGACCCCGGAGTTTTTCAAGGAATTCAGCCAGCATCCCGCCTGCGCGGGCACGGTGGTGGAGACGGTGCCGCAGCCGGAACGCGAGCGCAAGTGGGGCGGGAAGCGGAAAAATCCCTGAGCGGCGCGGAGGGAATTTCCTTCGCGGAGGAATCAGCCGATCCGCTCGAAGCGGCGCGCGGCGCGGTTTTTGCGGACGGATCCCGCGGGGAAAACCTGGCCGTTCATTGCGATGTAAACGCCGGGCGGGAGAAGTTGCACGGCGGCGGTGGCGAAGCCGAGGTTGAACGGCGCGTCGGTCTCGCGGAGGTCGGCGGGCTGCATGGCGCCGACGAAGACGATGGTCTTGCCTGGGATGTCCCGCAGTGCCTCGGCGCTTTGCGTCATGGTATCGGTGCCGTGGGTGACGAGGATGCGTGACTGCGGGCAGGCGAGGGCTGCCTCGCGCAGTCGCGCGCGGTCGTCGTCAGTCAGCTCCAGACTGTCCTTGCGGCAGATTTCCCGGAGGAAAATGTCGCCGTCGATTCCCGCCTCGCGGAAGCAGCGCGGCACGGCGGGCGCGCCGACGGAAAACTCGCTGAGCGCGTCGAAGTAAATTTTGTCGATGGTTCCACCCGTGGTGAGAATGGCGATGGGTTGCATGGAAAAACGCGGAGGAAAGGAAAGTTTTGCGGAGGAAACTAGCTGTTTTTCGTGCCAAGTCATTTCCTTTTCGCACTCGGTTGACGCGGAGGGAAATGCTCGTCGGCCTTGACGCAATGGCGGTTTCTCCGACTTCTGAATGATGCGTTACCTTACCTTGAAAGAATCCCCGCTCGCGGGTCTGTTGTTACTGTTGACGGTTTTTTCCGGTTGCGAGAGCTGGGAGGAGGAAGATCGGCAAGCCCGGGCGATGGAGATGCGGGCGATCGCAAAGGAAATGGCGAGCGATCCTAATGCGTTTCCCAATGGCCGCAAAGTACCCTCGTTGCCAGCAGCGGACCAGGCGATTTATCAGGAGGTGGTCGCGCTGTTTCGCGCGGGGAAGAACGACCCGCTGATTTTTGACACCACGGCGGCGCAGGTGGTCGTATTGGATGCGGAAACGGAATCGCTGCTGGCGCACCACAAGACGGCGACTGCTTTTGCCATTGGGCAGGCGGAGGAAAATGTGGCGGGGAAAAGTCGGTTACTGAGTTTTTCCTGCCAAGTCCGGTTGCTCGAAGGAAAATGCGCGGATGGGAAAATCGACGGGTTGTTTGACGCGGTGGCGCAGTATCAGTTTTCCCGGCAGCATTCCTTTGGCACGCAAAACGTGTCCGTCACGAAACGAGTGAAAGGGGAAATGCGGAATGGGAAACTGGAGGGGCCACTGACGGTGGTGGAGGTGTTGAGCAGTGGGATGGGCGGGAACCGGACGACTAGTTGGTGTGCCAGCCGGGTGAATTTTTCGGG
>CALNBE010000010.1 GCA_937874455.1 uncultured Opitutia bacterium
GAGCATGGCGGCCTCCATGAGCCGGCCTTGGAAGGTGTCGAGCGGCCCGGCGGCGGTTTCCTTGCTGTTGCGAATCCAGAGCGGGGAGGTGAGCCCGTGGCGCTGGAGGGCGGCGACCAAGGCGCGGTAGCTGCCGACGGGATGATGTCCGGGCAGAGTTTGGGTGGAAGTGTAGATGAGTCGGGCGGGAGGAACTTTTTGCAATTCCTCCGCCAGCGCGTTGATGGCACCCGCGTGGGCGTTAAGCGCGAGCAAGGCTTGGTGCTGTTGGGCGAGGGAAACCCAGGCGGCGAGGTCTTGGGTGGTGTTGGTGATGCGGCGGACGAAAACCAGCCGGCAGGGCAGGCCCCAGTGCAGCGCGGCGAAATCGGCGGGAGTGCAGGCGTCGGTGGTTTCGACAAAGACCGCGTTGACGTTCTGGCTGAGCGCTTTTCCCAGCGCCTGCAGGGCGGGCAGATCGGCCGCGCCGGCGAAGGGCACCAGCAATCCCTCGGCCCGCACCTCCTTTTGTTTGGAGTGGGCTTCGAGCACCTCCCTGACGATGGCCGAATGGTCGGCGAGCGGACGGGTGGCCGGAACGATCACGCGCGGCGGATTGTCGTTATCGACCGGACATTTCTCGTTGAGGGAAACGGCAGCGATGGCGCGGCGGGTGTAGTTGTAGGGATCAATCTCGTCCTTGGCGGCGGAAGTGAGCGGCGTGGCGGAGGAAAATTCCTCCCAGAGATTTTCGGCGCGTTGGGCCAGCTCGCGGGCGACCGGTACCTCATACCACGGATCCTCGGTGAGGGAGACGCGGAGCGTGTCGCCCAAGCCGTCCTGCAGCAGGGAGCCGATGCCGATGGCGGATTTGATGCGGGCGTCCTCGCCCTCGCCGGCCTCGGTGACGCCCAAGTGGAGCGGGTAGTGCATGTCCTCGGCGTCCATTTTGGCGACGGCGAGCCGGTAGGCCTCGATCATCACCTTGGGGTTGGAGGATTTCATGGAGAGCACGAGATCCTTGAAACCGTGGCTTTCGCAGATGCGGATGAATTCGAGCGCGGACTCGACCATGCCCAGTGGCGTGTCGCCGTAGCGGTTCATCAGGCGGTCGGAGAGGGAGCCGTGGTTGGTGCCGATGCGCAGGGCGCGGCCCAGTTCCTTGGCGCGCTTGATGAGCGGGGAAACCGCATCGTGGAGCCGTTGCAGCTCGGAGTCGTATTCGGCGTCGGTGTAGTCGCGCTCGGAGAAACGTTTTTTGTCGGCGTAGTTGCCCGGGTTGATGCGGACCTTTTCGACATGCTCAATCGCCTCCATGGCGGCGGCGGGAATGAAGTGGATGTCGGCGACCAGCGGCTGGGAGAAACCGGCGGCGCGGAACTGTTGGTGAATTTCCTTGAGGGCGGCGGCGGCGGGTTTGTTGGGCGCGGTGATGCGGATGATCTCGCAACCCACCTCGGCCAGATTGATGCACTGCCGGACCGTGGCGGCGACGTCCTGGGTGTCGGACGTGGTCATGGACTGGAGGCGGAGCGGGTTGTTGCCGCCGACGCCGATGTTGCCGACCATCACTTCGCGGGTGGCGCGGCGGAGCGAGCGGTAGCGGGAAAGACAGTAGTCAGGAGTGCTGAGGGACATTTTGAGCGAGGGAAAGGAAAGCGGCGCGAAGGCCGGTTTGTGAAGACGATGATGGACGCGCGATGCGGGCAGGCAAGCTGTCTTGTCGCGGAGGAAATTCCGGAGGCGGCTTCAGGACTTTGGCTCTTCGACGAAAGACGGTGCCGGACGGATGATGTATTCCTGGTAAATTTTTTGCTGCAGGGCGAAAGTGTTGTCGCCGCCCCAGCGGCGGAAATCGTTGAAGATGACGTAGCCCATCAGGGAGATGAAAAAGAAGACGAAGACGTATTGCACTGTGGCGAGAATTTTCAGCGGAATGGGCCGTCCGAGCAGTTTCTGAATGGTGGCGATGAGCATGTGCCCGCCGTCGAGCACGGGAATGGGCAGCAGGTTAAGGATGGCGAGGTTGATGTTGATGATGATGGTGAACCAGAGCACGCGCCGCAGATCGTCGGCCACGCTGTAGTAGGTTTTGGCCATGGAGACGACGCCCATGAGGTGGTTGACGGTGATGTCGGAGCTCGGGTTGACCAGCTTTTCGATGGTGGCGAAGGTGATGCCGAACGCGTAGGAAAATTGTTCAAACGGTGTTTTGCGGACCAACTCGGGCTTGGTGATATTGCGGATGCCGATGTAGGGGGTCGTTTGGGGGGCAATTTCCTCCGCGCGAAAACCGGAAAGGGTGATAGAGAATTTGTCGTTTCCGTTGCGGCAGAAGAGCGTGACCTTGCCGTCCTGAATTTCCTTTGCGGCGGCGGCGAGATCGGCGGGAGTGCGCACCGCGAGAATGCCTTTGGGCAGGTTGATGCTGGTGATGACGGTGCCCGGCTCCAGTTTGCCGAAAAATTCGGAAGTCGGCGGCAGGGAGTCGCAGATGGTGAGATTGCGCCGCTCGGCCTTGGGATCCTGAGTGAACAATTCGTCGGGTGTGGCGACAAGTTTTAAGGAGTGGGTGCTGTCGCCGTCGCGGAAGGTGATGCGGGCGGTTTCGGCGGTGTCGGTGTGCAGGACGGGAGTGACCGTCAAGGTGTGCGGTGTGTTGTCGGGACCGCGTTGGATGCGAATTTCGACCGGCTTGGCGCCGCGCGCGTCAAGGATGTCCTTGAACTGGAGCATGGAGAAGACGGGCTGATTATCGAGCGCGACGACATGATCTCCCTGCTGCAGGCCAGCGTGTCCGGCGGGGGACTCGGGGGATGGCTGGTCGATGAGAATTTTCTCCGCTGACTGGATGCCGATGGTGCGGATGTCATACCCAATGGAGGGGCGCAGGAAATAGAGTTCCGGGTGAACGGTGATGCTTTTCTCGTCGCCGCCGCGCAGAATTTTTAGCGTGGCAACGCGTTGTCCCCGCTCGTCTCGCCGGGCACTCATGCCGATTTTTTCGGTAATCTGGCCGAAGGAGGCCACGGGTTCGTCGTCAACCATCAGCACCTTGTCTCCGGGCAGCAAGCCCGCCTGTTTGGCCGGGCTGGGCGCGTCATTTCCCGGCAGGTTTTCATGCACATAGCCGATCGTGGTGGAGGTGACGCTTTCGGTGCCCGGCATTTTGGTGGCCCAGAGGACGCAGGCGAGGGCGAAGGCGAAGAGGACGTTGAAGACTGCGCCCATGACGGCGACGATCATTTTGTCGGCATAGGAAATGGGCGGGAGCGCGTCGGGGTCGGAGGCGTTTTTCCCTTCGATGGCCTCCATGTCGACCATTTGGGGCAGCGCGACGTAGCCGCCGAGCGGGAAGAGGGAGACGCGGTAATCGACCCCGTCTTTGCCGGTCCAGCCGAAGAGGCGCGGCCCCATGCCGATGGAGAAGCGTTCAATTTTCAGGCCGCGACGGCGGGCGGCGAGGAAGTGGCCCAGTTCGTGGACGAAGATGGAGCCGCCGAAGAAAAGCGCGATCAGGAGGATGCCCCAAATGCCTTCGAGGACGGAAAGGATGCTGGCAACAATCATGAATTAAAAAGGAAAAGGTTGGGAGGGTTAGACGGCGACAGCGGAGAGATGTTCTGCGGCGCGGCATCGGGCCTCGGCGTCGGCGGCGAGCACCGCGTCGAGGTTTTCCGGCTCGCCGGCGGAGATTGCGGCGAGCGTGTGCTCAATGACTGCGGGGATGCCGAGGAAAGGAATTTGGTTTTTCAAAAAGGCGGCGACGGCGACCTCATTGGCGGCGTTGAATACTGCGGGGGCGACTCCGGCAGCGGCGGAGGCGGCGCGGGCCAGGCGGAGGCAGGGGAAGCGATCCAGATCGGGCGGGCGGATATCGAGGCGAAACACTTGGGCAAAATCCAAGGTGGGCACCACGCCCTGTTCGCGGCCCGGGTAGAAAAGGCAGTGCTGGATGGCGAAGGTCATGGATGGCGGCGAGAGCTGGGCGAGGATGGAGCCGTCGATGAACTGGACCAGAGAGTGGATGATGCTTTGCGGATGGACCACGATGTCGATGCGCTCTTGGGGGATGTCGAAGAGCCAGCGCGCCTCGATCAGCTCCAGCCCCTTGTTGGCCATGGTGGAGGAGTCGATGGTGATCTTGGGCCCCATGCTCCAATTCGGATGCTGGAGCGCCTGTTCGGGGGTGACGTTGCGCATTTCCTCCGCGGAGGAATCGCGGAAGCGTCCGCCCGAGGCGGTGAGGATGAGCCGGTCCACCTGGCGTTGCGGCTCGGCGTGGAGGCATTGGAAAATGGCGTTGTGCTCGCTGTCGAGCGGGAGAATCGGGACGTTGAGTCGGGCGGCCTCGGCCATGACGAATTTTCCTGCGAGCACCAGGATTTCCTTGCTGGCGAGGGCGAGGGCCTTGCGGGCGCGGATGGCGGCGAGGGCGGGATGGAGCCCCAGGGTGCCGACCACGGCCATCACCACCACATCGGCGGCGGGCAGCGTGGCGAGGGCCAGCAGGCCTTCGGGGCCGCTGTGGATGCGGGTGCCCGGAGGAAACAGGCCGGAGGCACGGGCTTTTTCGGCGGCGGTCTCATCGAAAATGGCCACCTCGCGCACCGCAAATTCCCGGGCGATTTCCGCGAGTTTTTCGTAGCGGGTGTGGGCCGCGATGCCCGCGAGGCGGAGGCGGTCGGGGTGGCCGCGCAGCACCTTGAGGGTGCTCTCTCCGATGGAGCCGGTGGCTCCGAGTAGAACGATATTTTTAACGGCCATGAACAAGCTTGCGCAAAGGGGGAAGGAGAGAATCCGGCGGGGAAAAGTTGGCAACACTTTAAGGAAAGGCGCGGTGCCGCGGAGGAAAGTTGCGGGCGCAAAAAAACCGTCCCCCAAAAGGCGGACGGTTTTTTGCGCGAAGGAAATTCGCTTACTTGGACGTGTCGTAGGCGTCCAGTTTGCGTTCGATGCGTTCGGCGGAGAGTTGGGCGTATTTCGGCAGGCCGTTTTCGTAGGAGAGGGGCAGTTCGCCCTGAATGAGCGGCTGGGCGTATTTGGTGAACTGGAAGCCCACGCTCATCTTGTCTTCGCCGATCCAGGAGGCGGGGAAGGGTTTCACGTTGTTGGCGATTTCCTCCAGCGGCGCGAGGTCGGTGGTGACGGCATACTGGTCCTTGTTTTCCCTTTCTTCGCGGACTAGGACGACCATTTTGCCGGTTTCCCCTGCGACGGCGGCTTGCACTGCGGCTTTGCCGGCGAGGAAAGCTTCTTCCACATCGGCCAAGGAACCGTTATGGGAGGCGGCGCGCTGGGAGATGCCGAGCTTGGCGGAGCGGGCCTTGACTCCGGCGAGGTTTTCCTCGACCACGGTGCGGAGGTATTCCCCCACGCCGCCGAGCACCGCGTGTCCGAAGGCGTCCGGGCGGGAAGCGTCGGCGCCGAGGAAATTGCCATCGGCGTCAAGGAGCCCTTCGGAGGCGACCACGAAGCAGTGTTTTTGTTTGCGGAGGACATTTTGCACCGCGTCCACGAAAGCCTGCTGGTTGAAGCGCTCCTCGGGAAGGAGGACGATGTGCGGGGCGTCCTCCAGTTGGAAATTGCGGCGCTTGGCGAGGACGGAGCCGGCGGCGATCCAGCCCGCGTTGCGGCCCATGACTTCGAGGATGGAAACGAAGTCGTGCTGGCCCATGGCGGCGTTGTCGAGGGACATTTCGCGCACGGTGGTGGCGATGTGCTTGATCACGCTGCCGTAGCCGGGGCAGTGGTCGGTGACGGGCAGATCGTTGTCAATGGTCTTGGGGACGCCGATGACGCGCAGGTCATAGCCGCGCTCGATGGCCAGAGCGTTGATTTTGGCCGCGGTGTCCTGGGAGTCGTTGCCGCCGATGTAGAGGAAATAGCGGATGTCGTGGGCGGCGAAAACGTCGAGCACGCGGTCGAAGTCCTGCTGCTTTTTCATCTTGTAGCGGCAGGTGCCGAGGGCGGCACCGGGGGTGTGGTTGAGGGCGCGAACGGTCTGCTGGGATTCGGCGGCCAAGTCAATGAGTTGTTCATTGAGAATGCCTTGGATGCCGTTGAGTCCGCCGTAGATTTCGACGATATTGTCTTCGTACTGGAGGGCTTCGGTGATCACGCCGGCGAGACTGGCGTTAATGACAGGGGTGGGGCCGCCGCTTTGCGCAACGAGCAGGTTTCCGGTGAGTTCTTGTCCCATAGTGTTTGTTTTGTAAGGGCGCCTTGTGTGCGCGGGAGAGCCTGCTTTGGCAATGAGGAAAAGCAGGCGGGGGTGAAAAAGCCGCAAAGGAAGGGCCTATTTTCCTTCGAAGATAGCGGCGAGCAGCGGCAGCAGCAAAAAGGCGAGGAGAAGCAAAGTGCCAGCGGCTCCGGCGATCAGACCGAAGATGGCCCGGCCCATACCATATTTTGGTCGGTCGGTGAGGCGGCTTTTCTTGATGTCGGAAATGGCAATAATGGAGAGCGTCAAGGCGAAGGGAGCGGGCAGCAGCAAGACGGAAAAGAGCCCCAGATAGCTGGCGATAATTGCCCAGACGGATTGCCCCACGGGGAGCATCAAGCGTACGCCGGCATTGTCCTCGATACGAGGTGGCTTGGCGGGATTTGCGGGAGGCGTGTGGGGTGACGCGGGGGAAACTGGAGGTGGCGGAGGAATGGCGCTCATGCTATAAGCTGAAAAGAACTGATAGCTTTTTAGGTTTAATCAAATCAATAAAGATTTGCGAAACCTTTCTCCGAATGCCCGGGAAGAATCAAGCAGGGGCAATTGCCTTTGCAGCGCGGAGAAAAATGTTCTCTGCGTTTTTCGGCGCACCGCCGCGACTGGCGATGCGGAGGTCAGCGCGGAGGAAATTCGAACTCGGCCTTTTTCTTGTCCTTGGAGAGGACGAGGTAGGCGCTGAAGGTGGTGCCTTTTTTGGAGAGCATGCCCTCGATCAGGCCGGTGCGGCCCTCGTTGACGAGCAGTTGAATTTCCTCCGGCGGCAGTTCGACTTCGCAGAGTTTGCGTTTGACCTCGAAGACCACGCGCGGGGAGCCGTCGGCCTGGGGTTTGGCGACCACGTAGGCGGAGCCGGTTTTGTAGAGAGTGCCGTCGGGGTGGGATTTGCTGGGGCCGAGGTTTTCGGCCTTGTCGAGATTGACCGGGGCTTTGGCTTTGCGCGGCGCCTTGGGGGAGCCGTCGGCGTTTTTCCTGGGTTCGCGCGGAGGAAATTCCCAGTTGATGCGGGCGCCTTGCTTGAGCAGGTAGGCGTCGAAGGGGCGGCCCTTTTTGGAAATGAAACCTTGGATGAGTTCGGTTTTGCCGGTGGTGACGAGCTGGATGGCCTGTTCGCGGGTGATGGGCTTTTGGCACATGAGGCGGCCCACCTTGAAAAGTTCCTTCCATTCGCCGCCCTGGGGCTGGCGGAGGATGTAGTTGGTCGGGGCCTCGCAGAGTTCGGTTTTGCCGTCGGGGGAAGTCCAGAACGGCGCGAGTTCGGCGTGATCGACCTTGTTGCCGAAGTCGAGTTCGACCTTTTTGCGTCCGGGATTTTTCTCGTCGTCCACCAGTTTGAGTTTGGACGGGAAGCGATTGCCAGTGCGCGGGGAGACGAAGCCGTCGAGCGGGCCGATTTCCCCTGCGGCGAGAAGTTTCTTGATTTCCTCCTCCTCGATTTTGCGTCCGGCGATGACCTTGTAGATGAGCAGCACGCCGTCTTGGGACTTGTAGGTGCGGAGGGTTTCGAGGAGCGGTTTGCCGTCGGTCGGGGAAAGGATGGCGGTTTCGGTCGCGCCGTGGTCGTCCTCGTCGAAATGCTTGGTGCGCTCGACGATGCCCTCGGTGACGTTGATGATCTCGCGCATGAACTGGTCGCGGGCGTATTTGCCCTGTTCCATCTGGCGGAGTTTGTATTCCCATTCGCCCGTCATGTTGGGCTTGGTGAGGGCGTCGGCCTTGACGGCGGCGAGGAATTCCATGAGGGCCTCGGCCTTGGTGGTCGGGGCGAGATCGCGCTGGAAGCGTTCGAGGTATTTCTGGTTGACCAGCCCCTCGATGATGTCGGCGCGGGTGGCTGGAGTGCCGAGCCCGCGTTCCTTCATGGCGTCGGCCAGCTCTTCGTCATCCTCCATGGCGGAGAGCAGGGTGGCTTCGGTGTAGCGCGGCGGCGGTTTGGTGGTCTCGGCGTGGAGTTCGGCGGAAAGGGTTTTGGCCTGGGGCGGGGAGCCGTCGGCGGAGGAAATGGCGGGCAGTGTGGGGGCGGATTTTCCTTTGCCCTTGGCGGTTTTGTCCTTGTCGGCGGGCTCGTCATCCACCGTGGTTTTGCCGTAAACGGCGAGCCAGCCCGGCGCGGTGAGGACTTTTCCCTCGCTCTTGAACTCGTGGTTGCCGATGGCGCTGACGCGGGTGGTGACATCGAACTCGGCGACCGGATAGAAGGCGGCGACGAAACGGCGGGCGATCATGTCGTAAACTTTGGCCTCCATGTCGTCGAGTTTTTCGGCGTCGGGATGATGGCAAAGTGGTCGGAAATCTGGGCGTTGTTGAAGATGCGTTTGTTCGGGCGGACCCAGCCGGCGGAAAGGGCTTTGTCGGCGAAGGTGGAGAGGTCGCCGCCGAGTTTGCCGAGGGTTTCTTTGCAGGTTGGAATGTAGTCCTCGGGCAGGGCGCGGGAATCGGTGCGCGGATAGGTGATGACCTTGTGGCGCTCGTAAAGGGCTTGGGCGATTTGCAGAGTGCGGCGGGCCGGGAGCCCGTAGCGGCTGTTGGCTTCGCGCTGGAGGGTGGTCAGGTCGTAGAGTCGCGGGGCGATTTGGGTGGCGGCTTTTTTCTCCTCGCGGACGGCGGCGGCGGGCTGGTTTTGGCAGGCGGCGAGGATGGCCTCGGCGTTGGCCTTTTCCCAGATGCGGTCGATGCGGTCGTGGTCGTCGGCGGGGTTTTTCTTGAAATTGGGCCGCTGGTAGGTGCCCTCGTAGGTGCCGTTGGCGATTTGGAAAGTGGCGGTGATGCGCCAGTAGTCGCGCGGGACGAAGTTGCGGATTTCCAGTTCGCGGTTGACCACGATGGCGAGGGTGGGCGTCTGGACGCGGCCCACGGTGGCGACGTTGCCGGCGCGGGAGCCGAACATGCGCTTGGTGAGGGCGCGGGTGCCGTTAATGCCGATGAGCCAATCGCTTTCGGAGCGGCAGCGGGCGGCGTCCTCGAGTCCGGCCATTTGGCTGCCGTCGCGCAAATTGGCGAAAGCTTTGCGAATGCCCTCGGCGGTCATGGTCTGCATCCAAGCGCGCTGGACCGGCACCTTGGCCTTGGCGAGTTGGGAGATGTAGGCGAAGATCAGTTCCCCCTCGCGCCCCGCGTCGCAGGCGTTGACGGCGGAGGAAATGTCTTTGCGGGCCAGTTGTTTTTTGAGCAGGGAAAAACGCTCCTTGGTCTTGGGACTGGGTTTGAGACCGAAGGTTTTGGGGATGAGCGGGAGGGATTCGAGCCGCCAGAATTTGAGCTTGGGATCAATGTCCTCCGGCATTTCCAGCTCGACCAGGTGGCCGATGGCGGAGGTGATTACATAGTCATCATTTTCAAAGAGATCGCCTTTTTTGCTGACTTTGAGGGCGCGGGCGATGTCCCCAGCGACGGAAGGTTTTTCGGCGATAACAAGGGTTTTCATTTAAAAAAGCTGGGCAAAAAGTGATTCGGGGGGCCTCAATGGGCGGAAAAAAGAAAATGATCAATTAAGAATTGCTGGGAGGAATTTCCTCCGCGGCGTCCGGGGAAGCGGCTTCCGGCGGGGGAATTTCATCCGGGAGCGAGGGATTTTTCTCCGCGATTGGCGGATTTTCCTCGGCGGGC
>CALNBE010000011.1 GCA_937874455.1 uncultured Opitutia bacterium
ACCAATTGCTCGAACAATTACGGCCCTTATCAATTCCCGGAAAAACTCATCCCAGTGACGATTCTCAAGGCGCTGCGTGGAGAAGCGATCCCTGTTTATGGCAAGGGAGAGAATGTGCGCGACTGGCTGTATGTGGAGGATCATGCGGAGGCGTTATTGACCGTGGCCGAAAAGGGGGTGCCGGGGGAAACCTACAATATTGGCGGAAACAATGAGCGGCGAAACATAGACTTGGTGCGGTTGCTTTGTGGTATTTTGGACGAGATCCGCCCGCGTCCGGACGGCGTCTCGTACGCGGCGCAAATCACCTTCGTGTCTGATCGCCCTGGACATGATTTGCGTTATGCAATTGATGCGGGAAAAATCCGCAAGGAGCTGGGGTGGGTTCCTCGGCAGGATCACGAGTCGGGATTTCGCAAAACCGTCCAGTGGTATCTGGACAACGAAGATTGGTGGCAGCAAATCCTTGACGGCTCCTACCGCTTGGAACGGCTTGGCACAAAAAAGTGAGGGAATCCAAGGAGAATTATCACGCATGAAAGGCATCATACTTGCTGGAGGTTCCGGAACACGACTGCACCCGCTGACGCAGGTGATGAGCAAGCAATTGCTCCCTGTTTACGACAAACCGATGATCTACTATCCGCTTTCCACGCTTATGCTGGCAGGGATTAGGGAAGTGCTGATTATCTCGACGCCGCAGGATCTACCCAAGTTTCGCAATTTGCTGGGCGATGGCACTAAACTGGGCTGTCGATTTGAGTATGCGGAGCAGGCGGTGCCCAACGGCCTGGCCCAAGCATTTGTCATCGGGGAGAAATTCATCGGCCAAGACAAGGTCGCGCTCGTACTAGGGGACAATATTTTCTACGCATCAGGCTTGGGCGAGTTGCTGCGTTCTTCCTCCGACCCGGCGGGTGGCATTGTCTTTGCTTATCCGGTGAAAGATCCCGAGCGGTTTGGCGTGGTGGAGTTCGATGCGTCCGGGCGAGCGCTTTCCATTGAGGAAAAGCCAGCGCGTCCGAAATCGAACTACGCGGTGCCGGGACTTTATTTTTATGACAACACGGTGGTGGAAATCGCCAAAGCATTGAAGCCCTCCCCACGTGGCGAGTATGAGATTACCGATGTGAACCGGGAGTATTTGCGGCGCGGCGCGCTTTCGGTGCGGGTGATGGGGCGCGGCACTGCGTGGCTCGACACCGGGACGTTTGATTCACTGCTGCAGGCGGCGCAGTTTGTGCAGATCATTGAGGAACGGCAGGGATTCAAAATTGGGTGCATTGAGGAAATTGCCTGGCGACGGGAATTCATCGGGGACGAGCAGCTTCGGAAACTCGCGGAGGAAACGTTGAAGTCGGGCTACGGACAGTATTTGCTGCATCTTCTGGAGATGGGACGACAATGAGCGAGCGATATCCATTAATCCGATTGAATCGCCGGGGTGACGAGCGGGGCGCACTGGTGGTCGCTGAAACCGGGCGGGAATGTCCGTTTCCCGTGAGGCGAGCCTACTGGGTCTTCGGCACACCGGCTGGGGAGAAGCGTGGTTTTCATGCGCACCGGAAAACGCGACAGTTCGCGGTTTGCGTGGCCGGGGCTTGTTCCATGTTGATGGATGATGGCAAGGCCGCGGAGACAATCCGATTGGACGCACCGGAAAACGCCATTGTGATTGAGCCAGAGGTCTGGCACGAGATGGCGGAGTTTTCCCCGGATTGCGTGTTGTTGGTGCTGGCCGACGCGCCTTACGACGAAGCGGATTACATTCGCAGCCGGGAGGAATTTGACCGACTTTTTAAGAAATGATCCCTCCGCCTCGCATTCATCCCTTGTCCGATGTGCAATCGAAGTCGATTGGCGCTGGCACCGTTATCTGGCAGTTTGTGGTGGTGTTGGCCGGGGCGCGCATCGGAAAAAACTGCAATTTGAACGCTCAGGTGTTTGTGGAAAACGACGTGGTGGTCGGGGATAATGTGACCGTAAAATGCGGGGTGCAACTTTGGGACGGTGTGACATTAGAGGACGGTGTTTTTGTCGGCCCCAACGCCACTTTCACCAACGATTTGTTTCCGCGCTCAAAGGTTTATCCGGAGAAGTTTGCCCGCACTTTGGTGAAGAGTGGGGCGAGTGTCGGAGCCAATGCAACCATTCTGGCGGGAGTCACCATTGGAGAGCGGGCACTTGTGGGTGCCGGAGCGGTGGTGACGAAGGATGTTCCAGACGGTGCGGTGGTTGTGGGCAATCCTGCGCGGGTGTTGCGCATTTTAAATTCAAATGGGTGAGGTTTTTATGAACGTTCCTTTTCTCGCAGTATGCCGACGAGCTGGCGGAAGCGGCGCGGCGGGTGATTGATGTCGGCTGGTACATACACGGGGAGGAGCACGCGGCCTTTGAGCGCGAGTTTGCCGCATGGAACGGCTCAAAGCATGTGGTGGGAGTCGCCAACGGCCTTGATGCGCTCACACTGGTGTTGCGGGCGTGGAAGGAATCCGGGGTGCTCAAGGATGGCGATGCGGTAATAGTCCCAGCCAATACCTACATCGCCTCAGTGCTGGCG
>CALNBE010000012.1 GCA_937874455.1 uncultured Opitutia bacterium
GGCGACCTTGCACGCCAACAACAGCTATCAGGCACTCAACCGGGTGCTCAGTTTCTACCCCGTCGAGGTGCGGCCCACGCTGCTGGGCGATCTGGCGGCGGCCGATCCGCTGGCCACTTTCGCCGATTTGGGCCGGTTGATTTTTTACGGCGAACCGGCCGCCGCTGCCCACGGCACCCTCAACCCCGCCGCCGATGCCCTGACCACGCTCAAGTTCATGGACGTGTTCAGCGTCCTGCTCAACATCGGCTTGGTCGGCGGACTGGCCTTCTCCGGCCCGTTTATCCTCTACTTCGGCAGCCGCTTCATCGCCCCAGCCCTCACCGACAAGGAAAAAAAAGGCATCATCCCGTTCTGCATCTCCACCTTTTTCCTCTTCGCCGCGGGCTGCCTCTTCAGCTTTTTCTGGCTCATTCCCATTTCCATCGAGGTGATGTATCACTTCAACCAGATGTTTGGGCTGCACCTCACCTGGATTGCCTCGGATTATTATTCCTTCGTGGTGATGATGACACTGATTGTCGGCGTGGCCTTTGAATTCCCCCTCGTCGTCATCGTGCTCCAATATCTGGAGGTCATCAAAACCGGCACCCTGCTCCGCCTCTGGCGGCATGTGCTGGTGGGGATCCTCGTCGCCAGCCTGCTCATCACCCCGCTCGGCGACCCGATTTCCCTGAGCGTGCTCACCGGCATTCTTTTCCTGCTCTACCTGCTCGCCGTCAGCATCGGCGGCGTCCTAGTGCGGATGAAGCACGGCAAACAGGAGCGCGAGGAGGAAACATACGAACAGGAATACGCCGAATACCAGCGGCAGCGGGCGGAGAAAAAAGCCCGCGAGGAAACTGCCAGGAAAAACGCCCCCGCACTGGAAGCCCCGGCCAACGCCCGGCCCGCTGCGGAGAAAAAACCGGACGCCGGGCCCAAGGACTCGGGCGACCTGACCTTCCTCGACGACGAATAACCCTGCCTCCAGCCCGCGCTTGCCATCCTTTTCCCGCCTTTTACCTTTCCTTCTCCATGCCGGCCCAAGCTCCCAGTCCCAAATCCGCCAGCGTCCGCTCCAGCGAAGCTTTCTTTGCGCCGCTCAAGGAGCACATCGCCATCCTGGACCAGTTCCTCGCGGAGCAAATCGACGCCTTCGAGCCGGCAGTGCGCGAGCTGGTCCGCTACACCTTCACCCACCGCGGCAAACGCCTCCGCCCCGGTCTGGTCTTCTACGCGGGATGGAACAATCAACTCCCCTCCCGCGACCTCGTACGCGCCGCCGCCATCGTCGAACTGGTCCACCTCGCCACTCTGGTGCATGACGACATTCTCGACGAAGCCAGCCTGCGCCACAACTCCCAGACCGTCGCCGCCCGTTACGGCCAGCATCCCGCCGTGCTACTCGGTGACGCGCTTTTCGCCCACGCACTCATCCTGTCCGCCGAATACCCGACCACCCACGTCTGCCGCTGGATCGCCCGCGCCACCCGCGAAGTTTGCTCCGGCGAAATCTGCCAGACCTTCGACCGCGGCAACACCGCCCTTTCCCTCGAACAATACTTCCGCATCATCCAGCTCAAAACTGCGGAACTCTTCGAGGTCTCCTGCCGGCTCGGTGCCCACATCGCCTTTGGCGACGAAAAATACACCGAGGCCTGTGCGCTTTTTGGCCGCCATCTCGGCATCGCCTACCAGATTTTTGACGACATCGCCGACTTCATCGGCGACGAGGCGGGCATCGGCAAAACCCTCGGCACCGATCTCGCTAGCGGCAAATTTACCCTGCCAACCCTGCTCCACCTGCGCACGCTCGACGACGCTGCCGCCCGCCAGCTCGCCCTGGATCTGGAGCAAAGGAAAATTTCCCCCGAGGAACTTGCCGCCCGTCTCCGCGCCACCGCCATCCCCGCGCGTTGTCTGGAGATCTTCCAAGGCGAAATCGCCAAGGCCGAGGCCGCGCTCGCCCCGCACGAGGGCAAGCCTTCCGTCGCCTTGCTCCAAGCCCTCTCCGGTTATGTGCGCGAACAGCTCGCCACCCTTTCCTTCTGATTTTCTCCGGCCCATGCTGTTCCGCCTCACCCCGCGCGAACGGCGCACCCTTACAGGAATCCTTTTTCTCTTCGGTCTGGTGGCCGTGTTCCTTTGGATCGCCCGCCGCTAAGACACGCCAGCTCCTCAATCCTCAGCCTCTTCGATCATCCGCTGAATGCGGATGCGACGCACCCGCCCGCCGGTGACTTCATAGGCAATCACCCGCAGCCCTTCAATGGTGATGGCGTCATTGCGGTGCGGGGCATGGGTCATGTGCCGGAGCATCCACTCGCTGGCCGTTTCCTTTGGCAAACCGCCAGTGGCCCAACCGGTCTCCGCCTGCAATTCCCGCATCGGCATGTCGCCGTTGATCTCGATGGCGTTGGCCGAGCGTGAATGAACAAAGCCTTTGCCACGGTCCAGCTCGTCCCGGATGTCGCCGACAATTTCCTCCAGCACGTCCTCAAAAGTCACGATCCCGGCGAGTTTTTGCTCCTCGTCGAGCACCACCGCCAGATGACTCCGCGCGGCCCGAAACCGCTCGATCATCACCGGAACGGTCGTCTTCAACCGGAATTTTAGCACCGGGCGGATCAGCGGCTCGAAGGAACAGGGCTCACCCAGAATCTGCATTTGCCACAGCCATTCACGCGCCAGGATCAGTCCCTTCACTTCATCCATTTTACCGTCGCACACCGGATAGCGGCTGCGTCCGCTGGTGCGGGCGATTTGCAGATTTTCCTCCACCGTCTTGTCCAGCCAGAGCGCGATCACCTGGTGCCGGGGCAGCATGATTTGCTCCGCGGTGGTTTGCCGCACCCGAAGCGTTTGCACCATCAAGCGGTTCACCAGCGCATCGGCGGAGGAAACATTTTTCGCCCGGCTGAAAAGATACTCCAGCTCGGCATTGCTCAACTCGCCTTCGCCCTCGCCCGGCGCGCCCAAGCCAACCCAGCGCAGCAACAAATTCGCCGCGCCGTTCAACACCCAGATGAAGGGAAACAGCAGCCAGTAAAAAATCATCAGCGGCGCCGCCGTCCACAGGGCCACATTTTTCGCCCGCTGAATCGCCAGCGATTTCGGCGCCAGCTCTCCCACGATGATGTGCGCAAAAGTGATCGCCAGAAAGGCCAGCGCAAAGGAAATGGACGACACCACCGTGGCATCCGTGATGTTGAAGTGCGCCAGCAGCGGCGCAATGCGTTTCGCCAAAAACGGCTCGCCCACCCAGCCCAACCCCAAGCTGGCCAGCGTGATCCCCAACTGCGTCGCCGACAACGCCGCATCCAAATGCTCCGTCGCCTTGAGCGCCATCCGCACCCGCCATCCGCCCGACTTGCCCAGCGGACGCAGTTGACTCACCCGGACTTTTACCAGGGCAAACTCGGCGGCGACAAAGAATCCGTTGGCCAGAACCAACAACGCGATGATCAGAAATTCGAAACTGATGCCTAACAGGTCGGACGTATTCACAGTATGCCCGCCATGCCTAAAGCCCAAGCCCCAGCTGGCAAGCGGCGATTTTCCTCCTCGCCCATTCCTCCCGCGCGCACTAGCCCAAAAAAATGGGTGCGCGTGCAAAACCGCCACCCCGGCTCTGGTTAATGCACCACACTGACCTTATTGGGTCGGACACCCAGAGCATCATCACTCAACTTACTTTTTTTCAAAAGACAACCCCGCCCCCGCGCCGCCTCGCTACCAGAGGACAGGCAAAAAAGTTAACTTTGCGTTGATTCCAAATCCAAGTTCAGCAGAACAATCATTAAATCCGGCCAACGCCGATCTACGCTTTGCGTTGATTCCAAATCCAAGTTCAGCAGAACAAACGGATGAAGGCAGTCGCTGGGAGCATTGCTTTGCGTTGATTCCAAATCCAAGTTCAGCAGAACAGTTTCCCGATGGAGTTGTTCTGGAGTTTCGCTTTGCGTTGATTCCAAATCCAAGTTCAGCAGAACGAAATTTGGCCGCTCTTGGCGAAGCCTGCGGCTTTGCGTTGATTCCAAATCCAAGTTCAGCAGAACACCATCGCGCAAAACTTCTCGCACAGTGGCGCTTTGCGTTGATTCCAAATCCAAGTTCAGCAGAACCACCGGGATGTTAACGGGCACCTCATCGGCGCTTTGCGTTGATTCCAAATCCAAGTTCAGCAGAACCTAGCAGCGACAACCCATTCGGTGTTTTCTGCTTTGCGTTGATTCCAAATCCAAGTTCAGCAGAACATGGCGTGCAGCATGAGCATGACAAGCTCGCTTTGCGTTGATTCCAAATCCAAGTTCAGCAGAACAGTCTGCGGCAGCGGTGGAAATGGTGATGCGCTTTGCGTTGATTCCAAATCCAAGTTCAGCAGAACCTCCCGGATGCGCTCGAGTGTCCAATCATGGCTTTGCGTTGATTCCAAATCCAAGTTCAGCAGAACGGGTCGGCAACAAGGCGGTCGTAAGTCTGCGCTTTGCGTTGATTCCAAATCCAAGTTCAGCAGAACGAAATTTGGCCGCTCTTG
>CALNBE010000013.1 GCA_937874455.1 uncultured Opitutia bacterium
CCCCCCCGCCAGTCCCGAGTCTTTGGAGACGCTTTTCCTCGCCGAGGAATCGCGCCTGCTCCACTACGCGACCGGGCTGACGGGCAACTTCGCCACCGCGCAGGATCTGGTGCAGGAGTCCTTCCTCCGCCTGCACCGGGTGCGGGAAACTGTCGCCCAACCCCGCGCCTGGCTCTTTGTCACCATCCGCCGCCTCGCCTCCAACCACCGTCGCAAGCACCAGCGGCTTTCCGCCTTGGAGGAAACGCACGAAAACACCGGCGAGCCCGACGCGGTTTTGCCCGCGGAGGAAATGGAAAAGGCGGAGGCGGTGCTGCTCCTGCGCCTGTGTTTGGAGGAACTGCCGGAACGCGACCGCGAACTGGTGCAACTGAAATTTGAAAACGAACTCTCCTACGAGGAAATCGCCCGGAGAACCGGACTGTCCAGCGGCAACGTCGGCTACCGGCTCCACCACGCGCTGAAAGCCGTCACCCGGCTCTTTCACGCCGCGCAAAAGGAAACTCCGGCCCAACCCGCAACCCAGAAAAAATGAACACGCCCGATCCCAGAGAAAATGACGAAGCCCGCGCCCGCGCCGAGGCCCGCGTGCTGGCGGTGCTGCTGGGCGAGGCCGATCCGGTTGAGGCGACGGCGGTGGACGAATTGTTGCGCGCCGACGCCGGATTGCGCGCCTACCGGGACGCGCTGCTGGAGACGCTGCCCTTGCTCCGCGAGGCCGGACGCCTGACCCGGGCCACGCCCGACCTGCGAATGGACGAGTCGCGCCGCGCCGCGCTGCTGGAGCAATTGCGCGCCCCGGCTTCCCGCAAGGGCAAAGGAAATGTGATCCCGTGGACCAGATGGCTCCGGCAAAACTGGCCGGCCCTGGCCGCCTGCGGCGCGCTGCTGGTCGGCGGCGCGACGGGTATTTTTGTTCTGGATCAGCGGGATGGCGTTGCGATTTCCTCCCAAGATTTCGCAAAGGAAAATAACGTCTTCGTCTTTGCCACGGGATCCGGCGGCGGCACCCAGGGCATGCCCCTGCGGGAGGTCACGGCCTCCCTGTCATTTGAAAATGCGCCGGTGGCGGAGGAAAAAATGGTGCCGCTGGACGTGGAACTGCCGCCAGCAATATTGACTGGCACGCCGATGCCGATGTCGCACTGGGCGGCGGACGGAGTCCCCGTGCGGCGTTCCTCCGCGCTGCCGTCTTCTCCGGCACCCTCCTCCGCGCCGAAGTCCTCCAGTGTTCCAATGGCGGGAAACGACAGCAACATTTCCTCCGGCGGGAGAGGTGGTGCCTTCGCAGACGAATTGCGCCGCGACAAAAGCGACATGCCAAGGGACGGGGCCGTATCGCGGCAGACCCGGCCAGCGGAGAAAAAACCCGTTGCGGGCGAGAATTTCGAAATGGCGAATCGCGAAAACCGCGCTTCCTCCATTGCCGGAGTTGGCGGTGTGGGTGCTCAGCCAGCCGGGCGGTTGAGCATGGAGGCGAAGAACGGGGAGGCGCTTGGCCAAGCCATGCTCGATTCGGTGGAAGACGATGAGGTTTTTTCCAGAGAACAGCCAGCAAAGGAAATCGCGGCGAAAGATTTCAAAAGGGAGAAGCAAACTCCCGCCCAGCCCCGCACGGAAATTCCGACGGCGGAAAACCCCTTCAGCACTTTTTCGCTCAACGTGAGCGATGCCAGTTTCCAGCTTGCCCGCGCCGCCTTGCAGCGCCGCCAGTGGCCGGACGCCGCCGCGCTGCGTCCGCACGAGGCGGTGTCGCTCACCCAGGAGCAGGCGCACGATCCCTTCGCGCACGGACGCACCCTGCTGCGTCTGAGTGTGCAGACGGCCAGCGCGGGGAGAAATTTCCGGCAGCCGCTGAACCTGACCGTGTTGCTCGACACCTCCGGCTCGATGGAAAGGGCCGATCGGCAGGAGATTTTGCGCGAAGCGCTCGCCAGCCTGGCCGCGCAATTGCGCCCGGACGACACGGTCAGCGTGCTCGGTTTTGCCCGCACCCCGCGCCTGTTGCTGTCGCCGACCCGTGGGGAAGCAGCGGCGGAAAAATTGCGGCAGCTCGCGGGCAACATTCCCCCGGAGGGCGGCACAAACCTTTCCGCCGCGCTGGTTTTGGCCTATGCGCAAAACCGCCAGACCCGCACCGCCGCGAGCCTCAACCGGATCGTGTTGCTCACCGACGGCGCGGCAAATCTCGGCGACGCCGACCCGGCGCAACTGGCCGCGCTGGTGAAGTCCCGGAGCGCGGAGGAAGCGACGCTCGATTGCTTCGGCGTGGGTTTCGATGACTACAACGACGCCGTGCTGGAAACGCTGGCGCGGGAAAGCCATGGTCGCTACGCCTACCTGAACAGCGCGGCGCAGGCGCGGGAGGATTTCGCCCGCCAGCTCGCCGGGGCGCTGCAAGTCGCGGCGAAAAACGTCAAGGTGCAGGTGGAGTTCAACCCCGGACGCGTGTCCGCCCACCATTTGTTCGGCTATGAAAAACACCAACTGCGGGCGGAGGAATTTCGCGACAACACCGTGCGCGCGGCGGAACTCGGCGCGGCGGAAAGCGGCACCGCGCTTTACCGCCTGGCCCTGCGGCCCGACGGACACGGCGAGATTGGCACCGTGCGCGTGCGCTACCAGGACCCGCGTTCCGGCGAATTTCGCGAACGCAGTTGGGTGATTCCCTTTGAGCCCGCGCCACCGCTTTTCGATCAGGCCGCGCAAGGCGTCCGGTGGGCCGCTGTGGCCGCCTACTTCGCGGAAAAACTTCAGGGCGGCCCCGACGGCGAAATGGTCGAGTTCGAGTTTTTGCGCGACGCAGCCCGCCGACTGGGCGCGGCGGACATTCCGCCGGAGGAAAACCGGAACCTGCTGCAGATGCTCGAACAGGCCGGTCGGCTGGAGTGATCCGGCTGACATTTCCCTGACAATTTTTCGCGCCCCGGCTGACAACCGCGCGGCCTGTTTCTGCTAAAACATTATTCACTTTAACCCACGCATCCCCATGAAAAAATTCCTTTGCCTGCTGCCCGCGCTGACTGCGCTGATGGTTTCCCTTTCCGGCCAAGCCGCGGAGAAAATTCCCGGCGCGACGGAAATTTCCCTGCACGCCAGCATTCCTCCCGGCGGGGAGAAAGCGCCCGCCTTCGTGCGCGGCGTCGCGACCCAGCAGGTGGCGGTTTCCCCGCGCGCCATTGCCGTGGCGGCGGAAGTCGAGGCGCGGGCGGTGCAAGGCGCGGCGGAAAAGCTGGTGCTGCGGCTCAATGGTGCCGGGCGCGTGGAGAGTGTGACGGGCGATCTGGTGCAAAGCTGGGCGGAGCGGCGGGACGCGGCGGGCGGGCGGTTTTTGGAAATCGTGCTGCGGGAGCCGCTGGCAAAGGAAAAAACGCTGCGGGCGCGGATTGTTTTCGCGGAGGAAAAAGCCGGGGAAAAAGTCGCGGTGCCCCTGCTGGCGGGCGAAGGAAATTTGCTGCTCGACGGCACCGTGCGGGTGCGGGCGGCGGAGACGGCGCGGGTGCGCGTCCTGGCGCACGACGGCTTGCTGCCCTTGCAAACGGCGGCGGCGCGGGAGTGGGATTTTCGGCTGGAGGAAGACGGACGACTGGAACTGGCGGTGGATGCCGCGGAGGACGCGGCGAGCCTGGAGGGTTTTTCGCTGCGCGGAGAAAAGCGCGGTGACGGATTGTATTTCGTGCTGGAGGCGACCGCGCGCGTGCGCGAAGCCGGGGCGAAGTTGACCGTGCTGGAAGGCGAGGCCGCGCTGCTGGCGTTGCCGGAGAGCGCGGACTTTCGCGTCGCGGTGGCCGCCGGGCAGCCCGCCTACATTCTGGAGTTTGCGCGGGCCGGAGCATTTCCGGTGCGGCTGGAATTTGCGGCGCGGGTGCGGGAAAGCGGCGACGCGCAGACGGTGGACTTTCGCATCCCTTGCGTGCAAATCGCTCCGCTGACCCTGGCCGGATTTTCCCCCGAAACCCGTTTTTCCAGCGACCGCCTCTCGGCGCTCAAACGGACGGACGGCGGTTTTTCCGGATACCTTCCCCCGCAAGGCAGAGTGCGTTTTTCCTGGCGGGATGGCACGGAGGAAAAGGATGCGCGGCTGTTTTTTGCCACCGAGGAGCAAACCGAGCTGGTGGTCGGCCCCGGATTGCTCCGGCAGGGCGGGTTGATGCGTTTCCAGGTGTTGCAGGGGAAAATGGACGCGCTGCGTTTTGCGCTGGAAGGCGCGGGGGAAATTTTGCGTGTGCAGGGCGAGGACGTGCTCGGGTGGAAGGTCGCGGAGGAAAACGGCAAGCGGCTGCTGCTGGTGCGCCTGGCGCGTCCGAAGGAGGGCAGTTTTTCCCTGCAGATCGAGGCCCAGACTCCGCTCGGGGATTTTCCTGTGCAAGTCGTGCCGTTGCGCGTGGCCCCGCTGGACGGCGTGCGGCACAGCGGATTGCTGCGGGTGCGCAACGCCGGGGCGGTGCGGCTGGAGGCGGTGCCGGAACGCGGTCTGACGCAGGTCGCGCCGGGTGTTTTTCCTTTGCCCGCGCCGGAGGGCGGCCAGCAATTTGTCTATCGGGTGGCGGATGCCGCCGCGGCGCTGCAAGTGCGGGCGGAGGATGTTTTGCCCGAGGTGAGCGTGTCGCTGGTCGGACTCTATGCGGTGGAGGACAATGATCTGAGCATCGATTTGGAAATGGAACTGGACATCCGGGAGGCCCCGTTGCGCGAGTTCACGGCGCGGATTCCGGCGGACTACACCGTGAGCAGCACTCAATTTGGCGACGCCGAATACGCCGTGGTCGAAACGGACAAGGCGATCGGGTGGAAGGAACTGAAAATTTCCCCCAAGACCCCGCTGAGCGGACGGCAATTGCTGCGCTGCCGATTGGAGCGTCCGCGCCAGCTGGCCGCGGCGAATGAATGGGGCCTGGAGCAGGTGCGTTTCCCCGGAGCAAAATCGGTGCGCGGGCACATCGGCGTGCTCGGCGCGCCCGGCTGGAGGGTGACGGCGACGCGGGTGGACGGCGCAACGGAAATTGCCCCGGCGTTTTTTCCCCGGCAGGTGGCCGGATTGCAGCAAGCGTTTCGGTTGCGCGACGGCGAATGGGCGGTGACGCTGAAAGTGGAGCGGCTGGATCTGACCGTGCAGAGCGACAGCCTGCATTTGTTTGCGGTGCGCGAAGGCATGGTGAGCGCGAGCACCACGGTGAACTACGCGATTGTCGGTGCGCCGCTGGGCGAGTTTCGCTTTGCGGTGCCCGCCGCCGCGCGCAATTTGGAGTTTGCCGGGAAGGACATCCGGGCGTGGAAACGCGACGGCGACCAGGTGACGGTGAGCCTGCACAAGCCGGTGGGCGGCGGATTTACCCTGCTGGCCACTTATGATTTTCCTCTCAACCCCCACGGCGACACTGCGGCGTTGGAGGGAATGGTTCCGCAAAACGTGCAGAGCGAGCAGGGCTTTGTGCTGGTGACCAGCGAGCTGCCCTTTGACGTGCAGAGCAAGGAAGTGTCGGCGAACCTGGTGCGGGTGGAGACGGATGAAATTCCCTCGGAATACCGCATGCTGTTTGATTCGCCGCTGCTCGCCGCCTTCCAATACGCGGAGCGCCCCTACACGCTGGAGCTGGGCCTGACCCCGCGTCCGCGTGGCGAAACGGTGAACCAGGTGGTGGATTTTGCCGAGCTGCAAACCCGCGTCGCGCACGACGGCCAGATTGTCACCGAGGCCCGTTACGTGGTGAAAAGCCACGGGCATCCGCACCTGCGGGTGCGCGCCCCGGAAGGCTTGAAACTCTGGACCGCGCGGGTGGACGAGGCGGCGGTGCTGCCGGTGGAGGACGGCGCGGTGACGTTGATTCCTTTGCCCCCGCGGGCCGACGCCAACGCGATTGCCACGGTGGATTTGCGTTTTGCCGGGAGCGCAAAAAACGTGCGCAAGGTGCGCCTGGACGCCCCGCAAGTCGGCGCGCCGGTGATCCGCACCCGTTGGGCGGTGACGCCGGATGAGGGCCGTTTGCTGGAAATGCAAAAAGGCAATCTGGCCCCGGTCGGCGCGGAGGAAAACGGCGCACTGGTGTTCGCCGAAGGACTGGAGGAAATGCTGCAGCGCGGGGCCTTGGGCCTGGGCACGGGCGGGGCAGTTTTGGCCGCGCTGGTGATTTTTCTTTCGATGAAACTGCAAAAAGGACGACGGATTTGGGCCGCGCGAATCGGCGGATTGCTGGCCGGAGGAATTTCCCTGGCGGCGATTGGCCTGCTGGTGTTCCCGCTGATTTTTGCGCTGGAGAGCGCCGGGAAAGGCTCGGCGGAAGCACTGGTGTTTGCCGCGCCCATTCACCTCGGCGACACGGGATTGTTTTTGGAACTGGCGCACCGGGAGGCGGGCGGCCTGTCGGCGGGG
>CALNBE010000014.1 GCA_937874455.1 uncultured Opitutia bacterium
AGCAGCACACCATCGTGCCCTCGGCCAGCCTGATGCCGGACTCGCCGAACCTGCTGTTCACCAATGCGGGGATGAACCAGTTCGTGCCGATTTTCCTCGGCCAAAAGAAATGTCCCTACATCCCCGGCCGTGCGGCGGATACCCAGAAGTGCATTCGTGCCGGAGGAAAACACAACGACTTGGAGGACGTCGGCCTCGACACCTACCACCACACTTTCTTCGAGATGCTGGGCAACTGGTCGTTTGGCGATTACTTCAAAAAGGAGGCGATCGACTGGGCTTGGGAGCTGATCACCGAAGTGTGGAAATTTCCCAAGGAACGCCTCTACGCGACGGTTTACTCCCCCGACAAAACGAAGGGCGATCCGGCGGAATTCGACCAGGATGCCTGGTCCGCTTGGGCGGAGAAATTTCGCGCGGCGGGACTCGATCCGGCGGTGCATATCGTCAACGGCAACAAAAAGGACAATTTTTGGATGATGGGCGAGACCGGCCCCTGCGGCCCGTGCACCGAGCTGCACGTTGACCTGACCCCGAAGGGCGACACGCAAGGGAAACTGGTCAACGTCGGCGTGGCCGAGTGCATCGAGATCTGGAACCTCGTGTTCATGCAGTTCAACGCCAACCCCGACGGCACCTTTTCCCAGCTTCCCGCGCACGGGGTGGACACCGGAATGGGCTTCGAGCGCGTTACCTCGATTTTGCAGTGCACCGACAATTTCAAAAATTTCGGCGGCATCATTTCCAATTACGAGACCGACATTTTTCGCCCGATTTTCGATGCGCTGGAAAAAGCCTCCGGCAAACGCTACGCCTCGACCCTGCCGAAATCCGGCACGCAGGGCGAAACCGCGCAGGAAAAAATCGACGTGGCCTTCCGCGTCATCGCCGACCACCTCCGCACACTTTCCTTTGCCATCGCCGACGGCATCCAGCCGGGCAACAATGACCGCAATTATGTTTTGCGCCGCATCCTCCGCCGCGCGGTGAAATATGGCCGCACCCTAGGCTTTCAGGAGCCGTTTTTCTACAAACTGGTGGACGTGCTGGCCGCGCACATGGGCGACATTTTCCCGGAAATTCGCAGCCGGAAAAACCACGTGCAGGAAGTGATCCGCATCGAAGAAGAGGCGTTCAACCGCACTCTGGACCGCGGGATGGATCTGTTTGCGGAGGAAACAGAAGGGGTGAAAGAGAAGGCGATCTCCGGCGGCTTCGCCTTCAAGCTCTACGATACCTACGGATTTCCTTTGGACCTGACCGAGCTGCTGGCGCGGGAGCGCGGGCTGACGGTGGACACGGAGGCTTTTGAAAAGCTAATGGAAGCGCAGCGTGAGCGCGCCCGGGCGGCGCAAAAGCGCGAGGTGATCGCCCTCTCGGAAATCGAAACGAAGGAGCCGACGCGGTTTCGCGGTTTTGAGCAGACTTCGGTGGAGGCCGCGGTCAAGGAAGTCGTGCGCATGAAGGACAAGGTGGCGGTGATTCTCGACACCACGGTTTGCTATGCGGAAATGGGCGGGCAGGTCGGCGACACCGGCGTGCTGGCCAGCGGCGCGCAAAGCTGGGTCATCGTGAACACCCAGAAATCCGGCGACACCTTTTTGCATTTCCTCCAAGGCGAGGAGGCGCCGGAAGTCGGGGCGCAAGTGACGGTTTCCTTTGCGCCGGAGCGCCGGACGGCGATTTCCCGGCACCACACCGTGACCCACCTTTTGCACTGGGCGCTGCACCAAGTGGTGGGCGGCGAGGTCTCGCAAAAAGGCTCGCAGGTGAACGACGAGAAGCTGACCTTCGACTTCAACAGCGGCCCGCTGCGCGCGGAGCAAATCGTGGCCATCGAGCGCATGGTGATGGAGAAAATCATGGAGAACGCGCCAGTTTCCTGGACCGAGGTGCCCTATGCCGACGTGAAGGGACGCGCGGATGTGATGCAGTTTTTCGGCGACAAATACGGCGACACGGTGCGAGTGGTGCAGATCGGCGGCACGCCGGGAAAGCTGGACGGCTACTCAATGGAGCTCTGCGGCGGCACGCATGTGCGCGCGACCGGGGAGATTGGACTGTTCCGCATCGTGAGCGAAAACGCGATTGCCGCCGGGGTGCGCCGCATTGAGGCGGTGGCGGGAACGGCTGCCTATGCGCTGACCCGCGAGGAAGTGGAAAAACTGGGCGCGCTGGCCGGAGCGGTCGGGGCTTCGTCGGTGGAATTGCTCCGCAAGGTGGAATTGCTGGTGGAGGAAAATGCGGCGATGGAAAAGAAAATCCGCGCCTACCAGCAGAAGGCCAACGCGGTGATCGCGAGCGAATTTTCGGCGAAGGCCAAGATCGTGAAAGGCCTGCGCTTTGTCGGTGGCCGCATGGCGACCGAGACCCCGCAAATGCTGCGCGAAGTGGTCAATGAAACCATCAAGAAGGCCGATGTGGTGCTGCTCAGCGGCGTGTTCGACGGCAAGGTGAGCGTGGTCTGCCAGTGCTCCCCGGCGGCGATTGCGGCGGGCTTCCAGGCTGGAACGATCATCAAGAATTTCTGCGCCGAACTCGGCGGCAAGGGCGGAGGAAAGCCGGACTCGGCGATGGGCGGCGGAAGCAAGCCCGAGTTGCTGGAAAAAGTGCTGGTGGAGTTTGAACGCCGGATGGACAGCCTGGAGTGAGAATGCCGGGGGCGACGGGGGAGAAACCTTTCGTTCTGAATTGCCCGGATTGCGAAACGCGGCGGAAAGATTTCCTTTGCGTCGCGGTGGCGTTCCTCTCGCCTTTTTCTTTCAGGTTTTTTGGTGACGGTAGCCCACGCCGTGGACGGTGAGAATGGTGGCGGGGGCGTCGGGCAGCGGCTCGATTTTTTTCCGCAGTTGCGCGACGTGCTGGTCGAGGGTGCGGGTGGTGCCGAAGTAATCGACGCCCCAGACCGCGTTGAGCAGCGCGTCGCGGGTGAGCACCTCGTCGGGGTGGGCAAAGAAAACCTCGGCCAGCCGCAGCTCGCGGGCGGTGAGCGGGAGGGTTTTTTCTGCGAGGGAAACGGTGAATTGTTTGCGGTTGATTTGCGCCGCGCCGAGTGGAAACACCGGGGGGATTTCCTCTGCGGCCAGCGGACGTTGGGCGAGCCGGGAGCGGCGGAGCAAGGCCTCGACGCGAGCCAGCAGCTCGTGGACGCCGAAGGGCTTGGTCAAGTAGTCGTCGGCGCCGAGCTTGAGGCCGACCACCTTGTCGATTTCTTCGCTCTTGGCGGTGAGGAAAAGGATGGGCACGGCTTCGTCGGCCTTGCGGATTTCGCGGCAGACATCGTAGCCGCTTTGCTTCGGCATCATCACATCGAGAATCACCAGGGCGAAATTTTCCTGGGGAAAAAGTTTGAGCGCCTGGGCGCCGTCGCCGGCGGCGGTGACGCGGTAGCCCTCGCTCTCCAGCGTGGTGAGGAGTCCGAGCCGGATGTGGGGATCGTCTTCGGCGAGCAGGATGGCGGCTTTCATGGCGGCGAGGGGGGCGGAGGAAATTTTTCAGGAAAGGGAAAGGATGAAGCAGCTGCCCCCGCCCGGACGCGGTGTGACGCGCAAGTCGCCGCCCAGCCCCCGGGCCAGTTGGCGGGCGATGCTCAGGCCGAGCCCTGTGCCGCTTTGGGTGGCGGTGAGGGAGTTGTCGAGGCGGAGGAATTTTTCGAAGATGCGTTCGCGTTGGGCGGCGGGGATGCCCGGCCCGCGATCGGCGACGGTGATTTCCGCTGCGGCGGGGCCGGACGCGGCGGGCACGGCGCGAAGGGAAACAGCCAGCTCGCCCCCGCTGGCGGCGTATTTGCAGGCGTTTTCGACCAGGTTGAGCAGGATTTGCTCCAGCGCGTCGGGATCGGTGTCGAGGCGCAAAGGAAATTCTGGCAGTTGCAGATCGAGCCGCAGCCCCGCCTCGGCCAGCCGCGGCGCGAGCCGGGCGAGCGCGGCGCGAAGGAAATTTTCCAAATCGACGGATTCGCGGGCGAATTTTTTCCGCCCCTGCTCGAGCCGGCTGAAGTCGAGCACGTTGTTGACCAGCCGGGCCAGCCGCTGGGTTTCGCGGGCGATGACGCGCAGGCAGTCGGCGCGGGCAGCGGGTTCGCGGACGCGTTCCTGTTCGAGCAACTCGGCGTAAAGGCGGATGGTGGTGAGCGGGGTTTTGAACTCGTGGGAGACGTTGGCGACGAAGGAAGTTTTTTGCGCGGACTCGGCCTCGCTGCGCCGCGCCTGGCGGAGGAGCAGTGCGCCGCCGCCGAGAATGGTCAGCACGCAGAGCGCGACGAGGAGGGAGCTGGTGTAGAAAAAAGTCGGGGCGATGAAGGTGCTGGCCGGGCGGAGGAAACCTTGGACGGACCAGCCCGGGAGCGTTTGGCTGGAGAGCGGCGCGATGGCGTCGGGTGTTGGCGGCGCGGAGGAAATTTTGCGGGAAAGGGAAGGGTAGCTCTCGCGGGCGGAGGAATGGCCGACGGTGGCCAGCGGGCGTCCCTCGTGGGAGCGGAGCGTGTAGGACTCGTCGGGTTCGAGCTGGACGGGCAGGGCTTGGGCCAGCTCGCGCTGGAGCCGGTCGAGGTTGACCGCGACGGTGAGGATTTCCCCTGCGGCGGTTTGGTGCCAGCCGAAGAGGTGGAGTTTTTGTTGCGGGTCGAGCCAGGGCGACCAGCCGGAGTCGGCGCGCGGCGGAGTGGCGAATTGCGGCGGGCTGCTTTCCTCCGCGGCCTGCGGACTGGCAGCCGGTTTGTTAAAGGAGGAAATGTTTTGCAGGTTGGCGCGGGAACTTTGGTAGAGCAGCGAGTTGTCGATGTCATTAGTGGCGGAAAGGTTGTTGGCAAAGAGGCGGGCGGAGGAATCGTTTTGCCACGGACCGGTTGCGGCCCAGGCGGCGAGGGCGGAGTCGGTGCCGGACGGCGCGGAGGAAATTTTTTGCGAAGGAAAACCGGCGGCGGCGCGGACGAACGGATTGGAAGACTGCCAGTCGCGGAGGAAATTTTCGGACGCATCGGCGGGCGCGGCGCGCAGGGTGGCCATCAGGCCGTTTTGCACATCGACCACCAGCGTATCGAGATTTTCGGCGATCAGCCGGGCGCGGGCGGCGACGGCGGCGAGCCGGTTCTGGCGGTTCAACTGATCCTGGGCGAGGATGCGGGATTGCTCGCGGTGCAGCAGCCAGATGGAACCCGTGCCGATGCCCAGCGCGGGCAGGAGCAGGAAAATCCAGTAGAGCAGCAGACGTTGTTGCGCGGAGCGGAGCATGGACGGGAAGCGGAGCCTGTGGACGGTGGCGAAATGACGAAAGCAGAAAACGCGGAGGAAAAGATGCGGGCAAGCACCGGACTGTCAGAAATATGTCATGGAAATCGAAAGGGGAATTCGACTTGCCGCGCGGGAAAAGCGTTTCACCCTGTTTTTTTCACTCAACCCAACAGACACCATGACTCATTCGAAAATTTTCTCGTGGCGGCCTTGTTTGCTGTGCGGCCTGGCTGTGATCCTGAACTGGAGCTTGGTTGGCGCGCAACCGGCGCAGGAACCGGCGGTGGCGGAGGAAAAGGCGCCGGTGGGGCTGCCGGCGGCGATCTTTGTGCGCAACCTGGCCGGACCGGCGATGGATGGCAAGGAGGAGGCGTTCGAAAATCTGGTGAGCGCGCGGGTGAGCGGGCTGGGCCTGCTGCCGATCAGCCGTTCGGACGTGCTGCACCGTTTGCAGTCGGAGAAAAAGGCGGCGGCTCCGGCGGTGTTTTTCCCTGCGGATGCGTCGCTGGAGGAGCAAAGTTCGGCCCTGCGTCTGGCGCAAAATCTCGGCGCGGATTATGTGCTCTCGCTGGCTTTCACGGGCTACGACAAGGAGGAGCGGGAATTTAAAGGCGCGGGCATTGCGACCCACAATGTTTCCTACTCGCTGGGTGTGGCCTGGCGGCTGCTGGAGGCCGGGCAGGGCGGGGCGATCACCGGCGGCACGGTGTCGGTCTCGCGGACCTTTCGTTCGGGCGGCTCGTTGCAGGAACGCGCGACGGATGTGACGAACCGGATGCTGACGGACGCGGCGGAAAAGGTTGCGGAGGCGGTGCGGCAGCGGTTGAACGCAGATGCCGAGCGCATTGCGGCGGCGCGCCCCAAGGCTTCGGACCGGGTCAGTTTCACGGTGAGCGTGGTGGCGGAAAACATTTTCTTCCCCGAGCTGAGTGTGGACGAGAACAAGACGCTCCGCCTTACCAATCCGCAGGGCGCGGTCGGCGTGGACAGCGTGGTGGTCGAGCTGGACGGCGTGGCGCTGGGCAGCGCGAAGGACGGGCAGGGCTTCAAGGCGGGGCCGGGCCTGCACCGGCTGCGGTTGAGCCGCGAGGGTTTCAAGCCGTGGGAGGGCATGGTGAATCTTTTTGAAGGATTTAATTTCAACGCCACGCTGGAGCTGAGCGAGGCCGGGCTGGCGCGCTGGCGGGAGCAGGCGAAGTTCATTCAAGACCTGAAGGACGGCGCGAAGTTGACGGACGCCCAGATCAAGGTGATCGAAGGCTACGCGCAGTCGCTGCGGCAGAGCGGTTTCAAGATCGACTACAAGGTCGACGCAAAGGAATTTCCGGCGGACAACAGCGTCCGCGTCATTCACTAACCTCAACGACTTCTTCCCATGCGAAAAGGCATTTTACTTCTCTCCCTGTTGGCCGCCCCGCTTTGTGCGCAGACGACGGCGCAACTGGAGTCGGTCGGCGTGGCCCCGGTGAAAACGGCGGCGGTGCTGGTGAACGGACCGGAGAAACTCACGCTGGCGCTCCATCCAGCGGCGATGGATATTGCGCAGCAT
>CALNBE010000015.1 GCA_937874455.1 uncultured Opitutia bacterium
AGCCGAGGAACTGGACGGCCTGGAGGTCGTCGCGGATGATGGCGTCGGGTCGGGCCTGGATGGGGAAGGTGATGACGTCGTCGTTGGGGTTGTAAACGCTGCGCTCGGTCATGCCCGGGTTGACGCTGCGGAAGTGCTGGTAAACGGGTTCCTGGCGGTTGGCCTGGACGCGGCGGAAATAGCGTTTGGCGTGGTGCGGGTGGATGCCGCTGGAAGTGCCGAGGAGGAGGGAGGCGGTGCCCTCGGGTTTGACGCAGGTGGTGCGGGCGGCGGCGGGAATGCCGATGAGGGCGGCGACGCGGGAGTTTTCCTTGCGGACCTCGGCGGCGCCGTTTTCCAGCACTTGCGGGTCGAGCATCAGCTTAGGGTTGTCGAGGATGCCGGTGATGGAAACGCCGAGAAGGGATTCCCGTTCGTTGATGAATTGGGAGACCGGCCCGAGGTAGGGCATTTTGGTGTAGGAAGCCTGGAGGGTGCCGATGAAGGCGGCGTAGCGGCAGTTTTCGTAAAATTCCTCCGCGCTGTGACAGGCCCCGGCGTTGATGGTGGTCAGATTGCACATCTGCCAGCCGTAAACGCGTTGGCCCGGCTGGAGGTCGCCCTCGTAGCCCAGTTCCTTGAGGCGGGCGATTTCCTGTTCGTCCTTGAGGTCGGCGAAGGGGGCAAGACCGATTTCGACGCAGGGATTGGCGCCGTAGTCCTCGTTTTCGACGAAGTAGAAGCCCGGCTCGCCGAATTCCTTTTGCTTCTCGAAGAGGGCGAGGAAAACGTCCTTGGGCGTGGTGTGGCGGTTGATGACGGCGGAGTTGTTGGAGGCGGAGCGCTGGGGATTTTCCTCGAACCAGTTGCCTGTCTTGGCGCACATCATGTCCTCGTCGTCGGCGGAGAAAAGGCAGATGGTGGCGCTGCGGCGGATGCCGCCGGAGAGGACGGCCTTGGCGGCGAACATCAGGATGTCATAGGCCTCGATGGATTTGAGGCGGCGGCCCGGAACTTTGTCGAGGATGTGGCGGATGTTTTCGAGGGAGCGGCGCAAAGGAACATGGCCGGGTGCCTTGCCGCCGGAGGTGATGAGCGGGGCGCCCTTGGGCCGGATGGCGGAGTAGTCGAATTCGACCAGCGTTCCGTGCAGGTAGGAGCGCACGAGGGTGTCGAGCGCATCGGCCCAGCCCTTGATGGTGTCCTCGATCCGGTAGTGAACCACGATCAGGTCGTCGTCCTGACCGCGCGGCGGAAAAACGGGGAGGGATTCGATGTGTTGCGTTTGGACGGAGAAGCCGGTGCCGGTGCCGCAGAGCAGGAGCCAGAGGGTTTCGGAAAAAGCCTCGATGCGGTTGATGAAGGTGAAGGCGCAATTGAACATGCGGGATTCCTCCTTTTCGATGGCCGGGCCGCCGAACTGGAGACTGCGCATGCTGGGCAGAATGCGGCGGAGGGCGACGGCGGCGAAAGCGTCGTCGATTTGCGCGGAGAAAATTTTTCCGCCCTCCAGCGGCAGACTAAGCTGGCGGTCCACCCAGGCGAAGCGGCGCTTGTGCATTTCGGCGACACGGAAAACCGGCTCCGGCCAGACTTCGCGGCGGCCGAGTTCGGAGCGAAAGCGGGCGTATTTGGCGACGGCGATGTAGTCCTGCAGGCCGTTGGGCTTGGGCGAGCCGGTGCGCCGGCGGGCCTGGGAGGCGCGGTAGAGGATGAAGGATTTGGCGGCCTCGAACTGGCCGAAACCCGCCAGGGCGCGCTCGGCGGCGTCCTGAACTTGCTCGACGTTGGGAGCTTCCCCTGCGTTGAGTCGGGCGAGGAATTGGTTTTCGACGAAAGCGGCGATTTGGCTGGCGAGGGAAAGGAGGTTTTTATCGAGGCCGAAATCCGGCAGCTCCTTCCAGTCGGCGGGCTGGGTGACGCTGGCGAGGGCGCAGCGGACCGCGCGTTCGATCCGGGCTTTGTTCCAGGAGGCGATGCGGCCGTCGCGTTTGGTGACTTTCCATTGGGGGTGGTCGGAATCCGAAAGAGAGGTGTTTGAAGACATGCGGGTGAAAGGAAAATGAAAGGCGGAGGTTTTTCAGGAGGGGAAAACCCGAAAGAGGGGGTAGTTTTCGACGAAAAATCCGGCGAGACAAGGAGGGAAATTTTCCTTTGGGGCGGGGAACGGAACAATGCCCTTAACCATGCGGATTTCCGCAGAAAACTTTTTTGTAAGAGAGGGGAATTGGGTGTGACTTGTGTGAATGGATGGCCGGGTTGACGATGCTTGCAGAAAAAAAGGGCGCCCCGGAAAGGGGACGCCCTGGCAAAGGAAATGCGGCGCGGAGGAAATCAGGCGTCCAGTTGCGGACGATTCTTTTGCGGCCAGTCGATGTGATAGAACTTGCCGCGCTTTTGGTCCACGCGCTCGTAGGTGTGGGCGCCGAAGTAGTCGCGCTGGGCCTGGAGCAGATTGGCCGGGAGCTTTGCCGCGCGGAGGCCGTCGAAGTGGGTCAGCGCGCTGGCGAAGCCCGGGAAGGCGAACATCACCAGGCTGAGCGACGTCAG
>CALNBE010000016.1 GCA_937874455.1 uncultured Opitutia bacterium
CTTCTTCGGGCCGACACCGGGAATCTCCAGCAACGCCAGCAATCCCTCGGGCAGCGAGGCTTTCAATTCCTCGTAAAAATCCAGCCGGCCGGTTTTCCACAGGGTGACAATTTTCTCCGCGATAGCCGCGCCGATGCCCGGCACTTTGGCCAGTTTTTCCTCCGCGATCAGCGTGCCCAGATCCTCCTCCAGCGTTTCCAGCACCCGGGCTCCGTTCTGGTAGGCGCGCACTTTGAAGGGATTCTCGCCCTTGATCTCCAGGATCGTCCCGATCTCCGCCAAAACATCGGCAATGCTGTTTTTGTCCATGCCCGCCACCGTGGGGAAATTTTCCGCCAAGGCCATCCCGGAAGCGCGTTGCGGATTTCCTCCGCGCCAACAATCACGGCGGGCTTCGCAAGCGAAGCCCCTACAAGGTGGGCTTTCCCTTGCGACCCGTAGGGGCGTCGCTTGCGACGCCCGCCAGCGTGCGGACTCACCTGCGAGGCAAAAGCAGACCCCGTGAGTACCCCTGAATTCCTCCGCGCGGAGGAATACGGCTTATTGCTTGTTCAGCTCGTTGATCGCAAAGGCGTAGGCACCGAGGTTGATCGCGGTGCTGGCGCCCAGTTTGGAGATGGCGACGCCGACGCGCCGTTCGACGATGTAGTCCACTTCCTTGTCGCTGCCGGGGATTTTCACCCGCTTGGTCGAGGGCGCGATGAACTGCTTAAACTGCTCAGGATCGTCGAGGTTGTAGGCCTTCATCGGCAGGCGGGGGAATTTGTCGCCCTTGAGCGAGCCAATGGTGCCGTTCATCTCGGCGATGAGCGAAGGCATGAAGTATTTGGCCGCCGCGGCCAGACCGCCGCCGATCACCACCAAGCCGTCCACCAAGCTGACCGCTTGGGCGATGGCGTCCGCCGCGACTTCGCCCAGTTCGGCGAAGGCTTTTTTCGCCGCGTTCTGGTCGCCAGTGCGGGTGCCTTCGGCGATGTCAAAAATGTCCTTGGGCGTCAGTGCCTCGTCGCTGCGGGAAATTTCCGCGTAAACGCGCTGCACGGCGCGAATGCTCACGCCTTCCTCGGCGATGCACTGGGGGAACTTCTTGTTGCGGAAGCACCAGATTTCGCCGCCCACGGTGTTGTCGCCAACCAGCAGTTCGCCGTTGGTCACGATGCCGGCGCCAAAGCCGGTGCCGAAGGTGAGACCGAGCAAATTGCGATAGCGGCGTGGGCTGCCGGCGTCGGCCAGTTTCTTGTTCACCTCAATCAAAACCCCGGCCAGCGCCTCGCCGTAGGCGAAGAGGTTGCCGTCGTTGTTGAGAAAAACCGGGATGCCGAATTTTTCCTGCAAATACGGCCCGAGCGCGATACCGCCGCGGAAGGAGGGAAAGTTCGGGAGGTCGTCGCCGATCACGCCGTTGGCGTAGTCGGTCGGTCCGGGGAAGGCGAAACTGATCGCCGCCGGCGCGGCGGGCAGCTGGGCTTTGATCTCGGAGAAGCCCTTGACCAAGTTGCCCAGGCATTTTTCGAGGTTGTCGGCGTTGGAGGGCAGCGCGACCGGGGCGACGATTTCCTTGTTATCCTGAATGGCGGAGAAAACGAAGTTGGTGCCGCCGGCATCCAGAGTCATGACAATGGGAGAAGACATGGGGATATTTTCTTTGGGTTAAAAACGATGGAAAAATGGACAAAAAAGGAAGGCCCGGAAAGAGCCTTCCTTTTAGCGGAGGAAATTTTTAGGCAGCCTTTTCTTTGGCAATGAAGGAGGCCAGCAGCAGGTAGCCCATGCAAATCGCCAAGACCACGATGGCCCCGGTCGGGACCCACTGGGTGACGGCAGCAGCGGTTTCCGTGGCCGGGGCAATTTCCTTGATGGAGGCAATGTCCATCAGCGGAGGGAAAATCGCGCCACCGGAAACGCCCATGATCATCAGGCCGGAAATCTCGTCGGTGCGCTCCGGCTTGTGGCCGATGGCGAAGGCAAAAATGATGGAGAAAATGTTCGCGCAGAAGAAACCGATCGCGGTGATGCCAGCGTAGAGCATCCACTTGTCGCCTCCGAGCAAAAGCGCCAGCGACCCCAACGCGGCCAGCATGCACACTTTGAAGACCAGGCCCTTGGCGAATTTCGCGAGAATGAATGCGCCGAGGAAAGCACCAACCGTGCGGCCAATGAAATAGAGCTGCGTGCCGAAGCCCGCCTCGGTGGTGGCCATGCCCAGCTTGGCCTTGAGGATCGCCGGGCTGGTCATGTTCATGCCAACGTCCACGCCGACGACGAAGAGAATGCCGAGGAAAAACACGAGGATCTTCGGGTCACCCAGCAGGGAGAGATTGCCAACGAACGAGGCCACCTTGCCTTCCGCGCGTTCATCGTCACCAGCCGGGATCGGCGTGACCAGCAGCCAGATGGTGCCCAACAAGCTCAAGCCCGCGAAAATGGCGAAGGCCCATTTAAAGCCGCCCAGCTGATTCGAGGCCAGCGCGGCAAAGGTCGGACCCACCAGCGAGGCGATGGCCTTGACGAACTGGCCGAAGGTCATTGCGCTCGTCAGCAATTTCCCGGAGACGACATTCTTCAAAAGCGGATTCAACGCCACCTGAATGATGGTGTTACCAATGCCGATCAGCGAAAAGGCGACCACCCACACCCAGAAGTTCTCCACGAGCATCGGGAGAATCATCGCCACCGTAGTCAGCGCAGTGCTCAACAGCACCGTTTTCTTCCGGCCAATCTTGGTCATCAGCAAAGCAGTTGGCACCGAGAAAACAAAGAACCAAAGGAAAACGGCCGAGGACAGGAAACTGATCAGTTTCGGGTTTTCGTTCGGGAAAATTTCCTTGGCGTAATTGACCGCCGTGCCGACGAAATCGACAAAGCCCATGATGAAGAATCCAAAGAGTACCGGCAAAAGTATCGCCATGGATTTGTTGCTAGAGGAAGCAGAAGTGCTCATATTGAGGTAACAATGAGTTAAGTGTGACGTTGAGGTTAAAAGTAATTAACGATTAGCTCAAAGATATCCAGCGCTGTCAATCGTGCGAATGGGGAAGTTGACGACTAAAAGCGTTATTAATTGTGACAGAAAAATTTCCCTATCAGCGACCCCGAAAATTTCTCTGCGGCGAAAATGCGCATAATTGAGCATCGATTTGATTTTCCTTTGCCCCACCCCGACCCAAAAAAGGCCTCCCGGCAAAGGGAGGCCTTTGTAATCAAGGAGGAAGTAAAAGGCGTTTTTACTTTTTTTCGTTCGACATCGAGAAGGGGCGATCCTCCGGATTGATACCGCGCTTTTCGTTCGGCGTGGCGCTCATCTCCAGTTCGAATTTCCCGCCCTTCTGCATGTCCTCGTAGCGAAGGAAATTCTTGGTGTATTCCTTGCCGTTGAGGGTGGCCTTCTTGATGTAAACATTCTGGTCATTGTTGCCCTTGGCCTCGATCACGAAGGTTTTGCCGGTGGGCATGGTCATGGTGATCTTTTCGAAGAGCGGGCTACCCAGCGCGTATTCCGGCGCTCCGGGAGTCACCGAGTAGATGCCGAGCGCGGACAGCACATACCACATGGAAGTCTGGCCGTTGTCCTCGTCGCCGCAGTAACCGTCGGCGGTCGGCTTGTAGGCGCGCTCCATCACGGTGCGGGCCCACTTCTGGGACTTCCACGGCTCGGAGGTGTGGCCGTAGAGGTAAACCATGTGCTGGATCGGCTGGTTGCCGTGGCCGTACTGGCCCATGTCAAGGGCCTTGGCTTCCACCATTTCGTGGATCACGCCGCCGTAGCC
>CALNBE010000017.1 GCA_937874455.1 uncultured Opitutia bacterium
GCATGGGAAGAATGGCTGGGTGTGGGTTTTTTCAGGGGAAAGGAAAAGTGTTGGCGGAGAAAAGTCACAGCTCGTCGTCGCTGACGGCTTCGAGGGCGGAGGCTTTTTGGTATTCGGTGACGCGGCCTTCGAAGAAGTTTTGCTCCTTCTTGATGTCCATCATCTCGGCGAGCCAGGGGAAGGGGTTTTGGATGCCGGGATTGAAGGGCTCGAGTTCGCAGTCGATGAGGCGGCGGTCGCCGATGTAGTCGATGTATTGCTCGAATTCCTCCGCGCTGAGGCCGACGGCGTTGACCGGGAGGCAGTCGCGGATGAATTCCTTTTCGAGGTTGATGGCGGTGCGCATCAGGCCGCGCAGTTCCTCCTTGAATTCGGGCGTCCAGACCTCGGGGTTTTCCTGCACCAAGTCCATGATGAGATTGCGGAAGACCTCGATGTGGTTGGATTCGTCGCGCAGGGTGTAGCGGAACATCTGGCCGACGCCGGGGAATTTGTTTTGGCGGTAGAGCGCGAGCACCATGCCGAAGAGACCGTAAAACTGGGTGCCCTCCATGCACTGGCCGAAGAGGAACATGTTTTTGGTGAACTCCTGTTTTTCGCACAGTTGGGTGAGATCCATGTCGCGGCGCAGGGCGCGGGAGTTGCTGACCACGAAGTCGGTTTTTTTCTCGATCGTCGGGATGTCCTCAAACATCGCCTCGCACTCGTGGGGATTCACGCCGAGGGAGGAAATCATGTAAACGAGCGAGTCGGCGTGGATGTTTTCCTCGTGGGCATGGCGGCCCAGCAGCAGCTTAAGCTCGGGCGCGGTGACCAGCTCACGGGTGACGTGCTGGATGTTGTCGCCGACAATGCCCTCCGCGGCGGAAAAGTAGCCGAGGGCCATCTTGATGATCCAGCGGTCGATGTCGGTGATCGCGCCGGAAGTGTCGCGCCATTGCTCGCAGTCCTTTTGCATCGGGATGTCCTCGGGCTCCCAGTGGTTGGACTTCATGGTTTTGTAGAGATCGTAGGCCCACTGGTATTTAAGCGGCAAAATATTGAAGAACATGGACTCGCGTCCGTTGATCACGCGCTTGGCCGCGTAGGCGTTTTGGGCTTTTTCCTTGTCGAGGATAAAGGTTTTGGGACCGACTTTAATGGTAACTGTTTCCATACGAATGGGTAATGGGAAAGATTTTGGGTTTGTGGGTGAATGTGCGCGCGGGGAGGTTCCTGAGCGCACGTAGCGGATTAAAACACTATATCTAGTGTCTGCAAATCGATCGAAGCACTATATCTAGTGTTTTTTTGCAAAACTGGAGGCGGGAAGCGCAGGGGAAATGGATGCGCTTGCGGGGAAAAGAGATAGCGGAGCTGGAAACAGGTCGTCCGGCGGAAAATTTTTTGGGGAAAAGTGCTAAAGACAAACACCGTGGCATTCGTGGCAGGAGGATTTTTATATAAATTGCTTATTAATATAAATTTGCAAATCAGATAGAGGGCGCTCTTGCCTTGACGGAAGCATAAAGGCGGCTGGGTTTTTTGGACATTGGACCGTCTGCGAAATTTTCTTTGCGACGGCGACGCGGCGGGTGGACGAGGCATTTCTCCTCGACGACAGGGCGAAGGAAAAATCTTGAAAAGGAGCGGGGGTGGTGTCATGCAGCCGTTGTTTCCTTAGGTGAGTTACCCGCAAAGGAAATTTCCCGTCCGCTAACCCCTTAAAAATCATGCTTTCCCCATGCCCAAGCCGTTTTTCTCCGCCTCCGAACTTAACCTGGCACCGTTTCGTAACCTGTGGTTTGGATATTGCAAATAGTCTGCAAGGTGCCGGAGGTGTTGGAGGTTTGCTTGCCTCTATTCCTGATGACGGATCTCAAACGGCAAACTTCTTTGCCTATGATGGGAATGGAAACGTTAGTGTGGTGATTGACGAAAAGCAAACCATTGGGGCTGTTGCAGAATTTGATAATTTTGGTTATTTGATAAGGTATTCTGGTGTCTTTGATAGTCCATTTTTATTTAGTAGCAAGTTTTTTGACAAAGAACTAGGTGTGTATTGGTATGGCGCTAGGTTTTACGATCCGAGTGATGGAGTTTGGTTAAGTAGAGATCCTATAGGATATTTCGATGGAGCAAATATATATTCCTATTTAAAAAACAACCCAGTATCTTCAATAGAATTTCTGGGATTATGGGGGACGGATATTCATGAAGTTCAAACAGAGAGATGGGCTGTTGCAATGGGTTTTAGTCATGTCGCTGCAAAGGAGGCTGGCCGGTGGAATGAATGGGTTGACTCGAAGCAGGGTTATAGTACGAATTCTTTCACTGAAGCAAATTGGTCATGGCACTTTGACAGGTCGACCATGGGGGGGCGAGATACTAGACTTGAGCATCATGACCGCCAGGTTGAGCTTGCGGAGAAAATGTGTGATT
>CALNBE010000018.1 GCA_937874455.1 uncultured Opitutia bacterium
AGCGGGGTGATCGCTCAATATTACACTTACGGCGTGGACGGCGGAGGAACCCAATGGACCAAGGTGAATCAGGTGTCAGCGAACAGCCCGCGCTGGAGCAAGAGCACCACCGACTTTTTAGGGCGCGCATGGAAGACCGAGCAGCCGGGCTTCGGCAGCGGGGCGACGATCACGAGTCTTTCGACCTATAATGACTTGGGCCGTTTGGCGACGCAGACCACTGTGACCACCGGTGGCACGGTGGCGACAGCCCCGCGTACGGTTACCTACATGCATGATGTTTTGGGAAATGTCACTGCAACCTCCATTGCCTTTGGTGGTGCGAGCCCGATCATTCAGTATTCCGAGCAAAGCTATGTCCAAGAAAGTGGGAAATGGTTTTTGCAGAGCAAACAACGGGTGAGCTATCAGGAAAACGGCAGCACCAAGACGGTCACCACCGGCCTGACCAAACAGCAGGTGAGTGGACTCACGGGCAGCACTCTTGCCTATAGCGAAAGCTTTGCCGGGCCGTTTGATGCCAATGGCGTATCGGTAAACCAGACGGTGCAGAGCACTACCTTGGACCGGAGCACGCAGACGGTGGTCAGCAGCACGCTTGGGCCGGCGAACGGGCCAGAAGGAGGCGCGCCACACCAATTATGCCACCATCACCTACAACGCCCAAGGGCAGGTGGCGGCCATTACCGATGCGGCGGGGAATACCACTAGTTACACCTACTACGGCAACGGCACAGTAGGAGCGGGGTGGTTGCACCAGGAAACCAATGCGCTGGGTCAGACCACCTTCCACCAATACGACCTGCTGGGCCGGGAAACCTACACTTGGGGTTCGGCGACTTATCCGGTGGCTCAGGGCTACGATGCTTACGGGCAGTTGAATTTGCTTAGGACTTTCCGAGACATCAATGCCAACTTTGCCGGGACCAATTTCCCGATGGGAGCGAATGGCGACACCACCACTTGGACTTATGACGAAGCCACAGGCGTCCTGCTGCAAAAAACCTATGCCGACGGCGCGGGACCAAAATATACCTATTATGCCGATGGACTGTTGAAGACCCGGACTTGGGCACGGAAGGATGCGAACAACAATCCGCTAACCACCACTTACACTTATACTCCCAAGGGGGAATTGGCCCAAGTGGATTACTCAGATGCCACTCCGGATGTCAGCTACACCTACAATGCTTTGGGGCAACAGACCAGCATCACCGATGGAGCAGGCACCCGCACCTTCAGTTACGATCCGACCAGCTTGAACCTAGTTGCGGAAAACTTTGCTGGCACGGTTAACGGCACCCTGCACCGCACCCACGACGCCTACAACCGTTCCACCGGCTACGCCCTCGCCAATGGGGCTGGCGACGACCTCCTCACTGCCGCCACCTACGGTTACGACAACCGGGGCCGCTTCTCCCAAGTTAATGGTGAGACCGTTCCCACTGGTGCTCCCTCTATCGCCCATAGCCTCTCGCCTCTCACTGGCCCATTCACCTATGCGCGAGTGACCAACAGCGACTTGATTGGCACCGTCACTGGTCCCGCCCACACCGTGACCAACACCTACGAAACCAACCGTGATATCTTGCTTTCGAAGGAAAATGCCACACTGTCCAATAGCATTGTGAGCCAGTTTGCCTACAGTGTGAACCCTATCGGTCAGCGCACTTCCCGGACACAAACGGGAATAGCCTTCACCGCTCCGAGCACTGACACCTTCAGCTACAATGATCGTGGCGAAGTCATAGGCTCCATCAGCAGCCTCAACTCTGTCTTGGACCGCACTTACGCCTACGATCCCATCGGCAACCGCCTCACTGCTACCGAAGGAACAGAAACGAAAAGTTACACTGCCAACGGCCTCAATCAATACACGGAAATTTCCACCTTTAGCCCCGAGCCTTTAGCCTCGAACCTCACTTACGACGATGACGGCAACATGCTTACCGACGGCGAAGGCAAGACTTACACATGGGACGGCGAGAACCGGCTGATCGAAGTCGCCCTGCCCAACAGCGAAATAGTGCGCTATGCCTACGACGGCCAGAGCCGCCGGGTAAAGCGGGAGCACCTTTCCACTGCTGCCACAGAAACGACGACCTACCTCTACGATGGTTGGAACGTGATCGCTGAGACTAAGCAGATTGGTAGTTCTGATCCCGAGCTCAAGACGCACATTTGGGGATTGGATTTAAGTGATGATTTGCAAGGGGCTGGAGGAGTGGGTGGGTTGCTTGCTTCTATCGCTCGCGACTCATCGCCCGCGGTGGCTTACTTCACTTACGACGGTAACGGCAATGTGAGCGAATTGCTGGATGGCCAAGGCTCTATCAAAGCCCACTACGAGTACGATGCCTTCGGTAAAGAAACCCTTGCTGTTGGGGCTTGGGCACAGGAAAACACTTATCGCTTTAGCACCAAGCCTTGGGATCCCGTTACAGATTTGAATTACTACGGTTATCGTTTCTACCAATCTAAGAAAGGAAGATGGATTAATCGTGATCCCGTCGAAGAGGATGGAGGGAACTCTTTATATGTCTTCGTCAATAATGATGGAGTGAGCGGTATTGATGTTTTAGGCTTGCAAAGTCCTAAGGATTTTCTTATACAGTCCATCCAAGGTGGTTTTTCTAAAGAACTTTTTAGAATTCCAATGGGGCCGGGTTCTATAGTTATGACAGTCTCGTTTCAGGGGAAGGCTTTTAAGTGCTGCAATAAAAACACAAAAAAATACGAAAAATGGGCATCTGCGCAAGGAAGTGTTGAGCTTTTTTATCAAATTGGTTATTCAATAAAACCAAAGCCTGATCCTGTAAAAGGAAGAGATCGAAATAAGAAAGTTCCTCACCCGTGTAAGAGGGGGGAGATGGTTAAGCTTAAATATTATTATCGCGAGATGTTGGAGTGCTTGAGAAGGCAGGCAGGCAGCGGTGGTGACATGACGGCTGGTTTGTTTTTCCCAATTCAATGTCCAGATGCTGATGGGTTGCAATTTAGCGGAGAATTATTCGTCCGAGGTACTGCTGGCGTAGGAGCTGGGGTGTCCATTAGTGTGAGTTATGCTTTAAATCCTGACAGTCTACTTAGTTGGGGTAACTTTGGAGCAAGTGTCAATGCTGGGTGGGTCGGTTGGGGTGCATCAGTTGATGCAGGGGGAGGAGGTAGCGGTGAATATCTTTGGAGCCTTGAATGAGGCAAGGGGCGTTAAATTTTTAACACTTATTTATTATGCATCTTTTATTTTTGCGATAACCTTTACTGCTGCTTGGCTTTCTGGGGGTGGCATTCCTTCGACTTTTTATCTTATTAAGAAATCTGAGTATCGCGATGATGTTTTTGAGGTCGATCAAGTTCACTATTACAAATCCAATCCTCGCCATCGAAAACAGGTTTGGACTGTTTTGGGCTACTTAAGGTCTTCTAATGAAAAGAGATTGCTATCGGCTGCGGATGTCGTCGACGTTTCTAATATTTCATCAAACGATTCATTGAAGGAGTTCTTTAAATATGGAGACGATATCCCTGTGAAAGTTAGAAGCGGAAGGCCTTTTGTGATCAATGGTAGGGATGTTAATTTAATACCGCTTGTTTTGGCAGAGAAAACAACAGGAATATCTCTATTTTATAATTTTGCAAAATGGAATTGGCTGTGGATAATAGTTCTTGTGATGTATTTTTTTAGGAAGAATAATAATATGAACCTACAGGCCAACCAATCTCATTGATTGTGCCAACTGTCCCGTTACGATGAGATTTCTAAAAAAACATTGCAATAGCTGTTATTCTGCGCTGCGCTGGTAGATGTGTCGGCACTTTGTGCCTCGGTACTCGGTTACAACCCTCCGCTGTCTGCTGGAGTCAATTCACCTACTTCTGACCCAAAGATGTATGAAACCAGCCGAGACATCTTGCTTTCGAAGAAAAATGCCACACTGTCCAACAGCGTTGTGAGCCAATACGATTACACGGTGAACCCCATCGGCCAGCGCACTTCCCGCGCTCAAACGGGCACGTACGATAACGTCCGAAATCTTGCGCAAATTGGGATGGCAATGAATCTGGCGAGGGGACTCGACAAATGAAACCAGAAACCCAATCAGACAAAACTGCAGATACGAATGAAAGTAACACGCGCGGCTTGCCGCGCGGAGTGTTGCAAGTGGACGAAACGCTGATCAAGAGGCATCTTGATCAAGTGGTATTAAGCACGGTGGAGCAAACGCTCAATGCGTTGTTGGAGCAGGAGGCCGAGCAGCTCTGCGGGGCCGCCCGGCATGAGCGCAGCGAGCATCGCAAAGACTATCGGGCCGGGCATTATGAGCGGCAATACCAGACGAAGTCGGGCGAGGTGACGCTGCGCATGCCGAAGCTGCGCAAGTTACCCTTTGAGACGGCGATTATCGAACGGTATCGGCGTCGAGAAAGCAGTGTGGAGGAAGCGCTCGTTGAGATGTATCTTGCCGGGGTGTCGGTGCGGCGAGTGGAGGACATCACCGAGGCGTTGTGGGGTTCACGGGTGAGTCCATCGACATTGAGCGAGTTGAACCAAAAGATCGCCGGACAGATCGACAGCTGGCGGAGCCGTCCGATTGAAGGCCGGCATGCCTACGTGTATTTGGACGGGATCTGGCTGAGACGCAGCTGGGGCGGCGAAGTGCGAAACGTGAGCATCCTTGTAGCGGTTGGGGTAAATGCCGAGGGCTACCGCGAAGTGCTCGGCGTGGAAGAGGGAACCAAGGAGGACAAGGCTTCGTGGCAAAACTTCCTGAGGCGTCTGAAGGAACGCGGATTGCAAGGAGTAAAATTGTTCATCTCCGACAAGTGTCTTGGGCTGGTGGAAAGCCTGGCGGAATTTTATCCCGAAGCGTTGCACCAACGCTGCGCGGTGCATTTTTATCGCAACGTATGGAGCTTGGTGCCCTCGGGTAAAGTGCGCGAGGTGGCTGCGATGCTCAAGGCAATCCACGCCAGCGAGGATCGGGACGCTGCGCGGATCAAAGCCGCTCAAGTGGTTGCCAAATTACGTGAGATGAAGCTGCCCGCCGCGGCGCACTTGGTGGAGACGGGCATAGATGAGACCCTCAATTATTATAATTATCCGAGCCAGCACTGGCGCAGCCTGCGCACCAACAATCCACTGGAAAGATTGATGAGGGAGATCCGCCGCCGAACCCGCGCGGTGGGAGCGTTCCCCGACGGCAACTCGGCGCTGATTTTGGTATGTGCGCGCCTGCGTCATATAGCTGGAAGCCAATGGGGCCAGAAACGCTATATGGACATGGGGCACCTAAATGATCACATCCTCCAAAATAATCGACAAGCAGCCTGAATTTGAAACTCTCAAGCCGTGTTCCGGCCTGCGAAGCAGGCCTCCACACGGCATGAGAGTGAGCGAAACCAACCAATAATACAACAAACAACCTCCCTCCGCCCAGAACCCGCCCAAAGCAATTTGCACTACTTTCCGGACACTACC
>CALNBE010000019.1 GCA_937874455.1 uncultured Opitutia bacterium
GTGAGGTTTGCATCTTCGGCGCAGCTTGGGGCATTGGCCCGTTGATCGTCTCGTAGGCTGCGTTCAGGCGAGCCACCACTTTGTCCGTGATATCCAACGCAGGATCGACATAAAGCACCAGCGCGCCGCGTTGCTCGCTATTCAACACCAGTTGCGCGCCGGTCTCCCGGGCCACGGTGGCCACGCAGGGGCGCAATTCGCTCATGAGCGTGCGCAAGTTTTCCACGCGCCGGGCCTCGAGCGTCTCCATTTTGGCGCGCTGGCTCTGGGAGAAAAGCACCTGGGCCTTCTGGTATTCCTGAATTTTGGCGTTCCCGGCGGCCTTGGCATTGTTGCGCGCAGCTTCGCTGTTGAGCGGGTTTTCCACTTCCTTCCGCAGCTTTTCTATTTCCTCCTCAATTTGTCTGAAATGGGCAATCGCCTGCTTTTCCTCCGCCTCCAACTGCTTGGCCTCCGCCACCATGCGAGACGTGAGCTCGGCGGCTTTTTTGTATTCGGTCAGGATTCGGGCCGTGTCAACAGTGGCGATCCGGGCCGCATCCTGAGCCGTCGCAACCGCAGCCAGCGCGGTGGAGAAAAAAATGGTAAGAAACAGCCTTTTCATAAAACCGTCTCTTTTTGGGAAAATAAGAGAAAAGACAATCAAAACACCGTTCCGAAGGAAAAGTTGAACCGCATGCCGTCGTCATTGTCCGGTCCCGCGGTAATCGGAAAACCGAGGTCCAGGCGCATCACGGCGCCCATGATGAGGATTCGCAGCCCGACGCCGGCATTGTCATTGTAGCCGGAGCTGCTGAAGTCAAACCGGCCACTGTTCACGAAACCCCAGTCGTAAAACACCGCGAATCGCAATTGTTCGATCAGCTTAATGGTGTATTCCGCACTGAAGAAGCCGTAAGTCTGCCCACCCATCGGCTCGTCGCCTTCAAATGGCCCCACGTGCCGGTACTTAAATCCGCGCATGGAGTAAGGGCCGCCGAGGTAGAACCGTTCGTAAAACGGGATCTGCTTTCCGCCAAAGCCGACCATGGAGCCGGCCCGTGCCTGCAATTGCAGGGTTTGTTCCCCGGTGTCGAAAATGGGGAGCCATCGGGCGGCCCGGGCTTCGATTCTGTAGTAGTTCACATCGCCACCAAAGGGTCCGCCCGCCACATACTGGGAGAGCGACAGCCGGCTGCCGTCGGTAGGGAAAAACCAGTCGTTGCGGGTGTCCCGCGTAAAACTCAGCCCGATTTTGGAAATCAGCTTTGAGCCGGCCTCCTCCTGAATGAAATTGGGCGCGGTGGAAACGATGTCGCGGATGCGCACATCCTCAATCCGGTAGCTCAGGCGGGCCTGAATGCGCTCCAGCACGTTGCGGCGCAGGTAAAATTCCGTCCCCAACCGACGCTCTTCGTAGTCGCTGCTGTCGTAGCTGTTGTTGGTGAGAAACGCCTCGTAGCCGAACGCCAGGTCGCGGTCCATCACCGAGGGCTCCTCGAAGCTTTGGGTAATGGAGCTGGATTCGGATCCCAGTTGCACGCGCAACCTGAACTTTTGTCCGCCGCCACGGAAATAATTCCGAAAATTGAAGATGTCGAAATTGCTCTCAGAATACTCCGCGAAGCCCACCACCTTTTCCACAGTACTGAAGCCCGCGCCAAAGGACAGGCTGCCGGTGCGGCCTTCCTTCAGGTCGATGCGCAGATTCCTTTGCCCCGGCACGTTGGTGGAGACGTCAGTCAACTTGACCGACTCAAAGAAATTGGTGTTCCGCAGCCGGGCCTCGGAGCTCCGCATCCACACGGAATTAAACACGTCGCCAGGCGTCAGTGCCAGCTCGCGAAGGATCACCCGGTTGCGGGTCCGGGTGTTGCCGTAGATGCTGATAGAGTTGAGATAATACTTGCGGCCTTCGGAGACATGGAAGATCAGGTCAATTTTCCCAGTCTGCAAATTGGGCTCCCGGGTTACCCCAACCCGGCAGTTCAAATAGCCAACCATCCCGTAGTAATCCTGGATTTTTTGCACCGCTTGGGTCACCGCCGTGGGGGAATACCAGTCGCCCGGCGCCAGCGAATCGAAATTGGTGCGAATCTCACTCATGTCACGCGCCTCGATGCCTTGGGAAAAAACCCAGTCGTAGAGCCGGTCGCCCCAAGGATAGGGTCGGAGGTTTTCCTTGCTGCGGGTCGCCAGCTGCTGAAGCAATGTCTCTGTCTTGAAATGCGCGCCCCACCGGGCGTCTTCCCCCAGTGTATTTCCTTTGACCTGGATGTCGCCTACTTCGTAGCGCTTTCCCTCGGCAATTTTGATCCGGATGTCCAGCCTCCCTGGATCGTCCTCGTCCACGAGGTATTTGACCTCGGCAGCCTGATCGGGGATTTCCACGTCCAGAAACCCTTGGTTCCGGTAGAAATCCCGCAGCTTTTCCAAGTCCTCGCGAAATTCCTCCGGGTGGAAACGCCCATAATTGGTCAGCCAAGGGAGCTTCCAGAACCGCCAGGTCGAAGTCTCCATTTCCCCCAACAAATCCCCGGAGGAAATGTACTCGTTGCCTGCAAAGGCAATGTCTTCCACTGAGGTGTTGTAGCCCTCCTCGATGACGAAGGTGATCACCGCCGTCCCCGCCTTCTCATCGCGATCAATGCGCGGGGTGATCTTCACAAAGGGAAATTTCTTCTGGTATTTCTTTCGCAGTTTTTCCTCCGAACGCTTCACCAGCACCTCGTCCAGCGGGTCGCCCACCTGCAGCAAGACCTCCTTCATCAGGCCACCGGAGAAAAAGCTGTGCGCCGCCCACTCATGGTTTCCCTCGAACAAAATCCCCTGCACTCGCAGCCGCGGCACCAGATAAACCACCGCCTTCACCGTCCGGTCCGGCAGCAGTTCGGGATCAATGCTGACAAACGCATACTGCCCGGTCCGGTAAAGCGCTTGAATCGAGGAGTCCGCCTCCGGAAGCAAATAAGGGCTTCCCTCTTTCAACTGCACATGCGCGGCCACCGCGCCAGTGTCCACCGGGTGCGCGCCCTCGAAGCGGTATTCGATCTGGGAAATTGTCGGCCGCGCCGGAATTTGCGCCGCGGGGGCGGTCGGGGCGGCGTCCTGGGCCCAAAGCGTCCCGGACGGCAGGCCGGAGGCGCCCGCCATCAAAATGGCGAGCAGACTGGGTTTAAGCATTTTGCCCATGCGGTGCGGGTGATTCAAAGCGGGTCAGGCTGCGATTAAATAAAAGATGGATCTCTCCGGTAGGCCCGTTGCGTTGCTTGGCAATTATTAATTCGCGGTCCACCACCGGGGAATAGTCCTCGGCATCCCCCTCCTCCCGCTCCTTCGAAGCACGGGAGCCTCGCCGCTTCTTGTCGATCAGCAACACCATGTCCGCATCCTGCTCGATCGAGCCCGACTCGCGCAAGTCCGAGATGCGGGGCGCGCGATTTTCGTCCTCGCTCTTGCGATTGAGCTGCGCCAGCGCAACGATCGGCAGGCCAAATTCCTTCGCCATCGCCTTGATGCTGCGCGAGGCTTCTGCGATCTGCTGCTCCCGGGAAACGCTGTTGTCAGTGCCATTGATCAGCTGCAGGTAGTCGATGACGATTAGGCCGATTTTATGCTGCTGCACCAGTCGGCGCGACTTGGCGCGGATTTCCAAAATATTTTGTCCGCCCTGGTCGTCGATATAGAGCGGGGATTTATGGTATTCCTTGGCGGTGTCCGCAATGTGCTCCAGTTGCGACCGATCCACAAAACCCTCCCGCACCCGCCGCAAGTCCACCCGCGAACGCGAGCACAACAGTCGCATCGCCAGCTCCCGCGACGGCATTTCCAGACTGAACATCAACGTGGGAATCGGATCACGCCGCTTGGGGAACAAAGCCCCCTCGATGAAATTGAGCGCAATCGAGGTTTTTCCCATCCCCGGTCGCGCCGCCACCACAATCATTTGCCCGGGGTGAAATCCGAAACACATCTTGTCAAGATCCGCAAAACCCGTCGGCACCCCGGTCACCGCGCCCTTGTTTTCCTGCAGAAAATTCATCATCTCCAGCGCCTCGCCCACCGGGCCCTGAATGTGCTGGGCGCTGTCGGTGATACGATCCTGGCTGATTTCGAAGAAACTCTTCTCCACCGAATCCAGCATGTGATCCAGCTCGTCGTCGGGCCGGTACGCCCGCTCCACCGTGGCAGTCGCCGTGCTGATCAGTTTGCGGAGGAAATATTTCTCCCGCACAATCTCCATCCAGTGCGCCGCATGCGCGGTAACTTCGATCCGGTTGGTCAGCTCATTCAGGTAGGCGGCTCCGCCGACGGATTCCAGTGCGTTAACCGCGCGCAACGCCTCGCTCAGCGTGATTTCGTCGATGCCGACGCCCTTGGTGTTCAGCTCCACCATCGTCTGAAAAATCAACTGGTGCGCGATGGTGAAAAAATACTCGGGACGCAGCTTGCGCGCCATGCACTGGCTCAACACATCGCCGCCGCCCTCCAAAATGCAGCTCGCCAGCAATCCCTGCTCCGCGTCGATGTTGTGCGGCGGCACCCGGTCCACCACCGGGGAAACAGCGGAGGAATCGGCGGTTTTGCGGGAGGCACGCTTGGAGGAAATTCGTTTTTCGGCAGGACTGCTCATGAGAAAGTCGCGCATGCTAAACGCATCCGCCCCTCCGTTGAAATCCGATTCCACTCAGAACCATTTCCGGCCCAGTTCCGGGCAGGCTCACAGCTTGTTCACAGTTTTCCGCGCCGACAGTTTCCTCCTCGGCACTCCAGCCAAAGAAAAAAACCCTTCTCAGCTGGAGAAGGGTTTTTAAATGGAGCGGGCGAACGGGCTCGAACCGTCAACATCCACCTTGGCAAGGTGGTACTCTACCAATTGAGCTACGCCCGCGTTGAAAGAGATGCGGCAAACTGGCTAATCAAGATTTCTTGTCAAGCCTTTGAATGGCGTTTGCCCGAATATTTTTTGGCACCGGCATGAATCCCGTTTCCTGCAAGGCCGCCGCCGTGGCGTCGCTGAACACCGGGGCCACAAAAGGCTGCAGCACCGGTTGTTTCGCCTTGGGGAAGACCAGATAAAGCGGAATCGCGATAGGATAGTCGCTGTTGTAAAGATTGCTGGCGTCCGGCGCATAGGCATTGCCCTCCTGGTTCGCCTTCACCCGCAGCGTTTTCACCTGATCGCCCTCCGGCGGGAGCGCTAGCAGGGCAATCGCGCCGACATTCTCCACCACATAACCCAGCGCCTCATTATCTCCGCCCATGAAGCTCATCTCCTGCCGGTAATCCCCGCCATGCAGCACCACTTTGCGAAACAGCGGCGTCACCATGCCAATGTCGTAACGGGTGGATACGCAGTAAATCGGCACATCGAGCCCGCTGCCTTTGACGGTATTCCAGTGCTTGAGATCCGCCTCCTGCAGTCGGCCGTAAATGCCCGCCAGCGTAGTCAGGTCAATTTCCTCCAAGGCGTTGCGCTTGTTGACCACCACCGCCACCACTTGGTAGGCCACGGGCACCGCCTCCCATTCGCCCTTGGCAATTTCCTCCACCTTGCTTTTGTCCGGCAGCAGCAGCAACGCCGCGTCAGCCTTCCCCGTCCGCAAATTTCGCTCGCCCAGCAAGCTTCCCTCCAGGCTCACGCTGGAACCCGCCGCCGCCGGCCCCATCTCCTTGACGATCGCGGAGGAAACCGGCCCTTTCAACAGATCCGATCCGGCTAGCGTCGCCGCGCCTCCATTCAAGGCGAAAGCTCCCATTCCGGCCAACACACAAGCAGCAAGGCGAATAAGCATGCATCCTGAAAAAGATTTTCCCCGCCCAGCGCAAGCCCAGGCTCCGGGGATCCCGCCGCAGGTATTTCCTTTGCCGACTCTTTTTCCGCCGCCGTCCGCCAACCTCAATCGCGCTTCCTCCGCGACTCCGGCTCTGCGGCTTTTTTCTCCGGCGGCACTTCCCACAGCACCGATGTTTTCCACATGAACGATCCTTTCCTGCTGGTGCGGAATTTTCTTTCACAAATTCCCTGTTGGGCCAGCCAGTCATGGACATGCCACCAGACGCGCTCCACCGCCGTTGATTCGTCATCGACATCCAGTTCGTAAAGACTCAACACGCCCACGATCTGTCCGGCATTGTTGATGTCGGTCACATGCACCCCCCAATCCCCGCGCAGCACCTGTGAGTTCTTCCACGGCACTTTTATGTCCAGCTCCCGGATGCCCGCCTCCCGCGACCACACCCAGCTCCGGGAAGATTTCCCCGGCAGCATGGCGGTGTGCGATTCGCCGATCACCTGTCCGTGGTCATTGATCTTTTTGGCGGTGCTGTTTTTCGTCCCCTCCAGCAACGGCAGCAATTCGGGTGCTTTTCCCGGGAGCCAGACAAAGGGCAGCTCATCGGAATAGCGGTCTTCTTTGTGCCTTTCTTTTCTTAAAAAAACATTCCCGACAATGGTGCCAGCTTCGGTCCAATCCCTGATCCCCACCTGCTCCCGGCCGCCAAATGCAGGAACCACCTCTAGGCCAGCTTGCCGGCTCCATCGGAAAACCGCCCCTCCTCGCTCCTCGGTATATTGAATCGTCCCCAAAACCAACCCCGTTTCCGTCAACGCCACCAGCTGAATCCGCTTCGCATCCTCGAACGTCGCCAAAACCTCCAACCCGTCTTTCTGCGTCCACAAAAACACCGACCAGCCATCATCCCCATTCAATTTAATTTTCCCCGCCACCTGTCCACGGTCGTTCAATAAGCCCGCGACGGTTCCCTCGCCCAACCGCGTCACCCCCGTCGTTTCGCTCCAGACAAAAGCTTCCGTGGAAGTCTGCCCCAAAACCATCCCCGCTTCGTTGATCCCCACAACGGATTGGCGCTGCTTTTTCAGCGCTACCCCTATTTCGCTCAGCCCCTTTTCTTTTGACCAAACCAGGCCCTTAAAGCCATGCATCAGCGTCACCACGCCTCTGACGTTGGCCTCCTGAAATCTTTCTTTCCCATCCAGTACGGGCAGTGCCAGTTCCCCAGTTTCCCGCGACCAAAGGAAATAACGCAGCGACGGCGCCTTCCCATCGCTCCGCATAAACCAGCCTCGGCTAACCCATTCCAAAGAACACTGCCCTTGCCCCGGCAAAGTGTAAACAGAGCGCAATCCCTGCTGTTTGTCCCAAAGGAAAATTCCCTTGCTAACCGGCCATGGCGGATCCATCCGAGATTTGCCCCAGAGGCCCTCAATCGTGCCGTCCTCGTAAATGCGCGTAGGGCCAAGATACGTTCCGCCCAAGGAATCTTTCACATAGTCAAAAGTGTCTCCGCCCGTGTTCAAAAACACTGTCGGGTAAAGCGGCTCCGGGGCAGCCGATGCCAATCCGGCCAACAACACCGGCAGCATGGCGCGGAGGAAAATGCGTCGAATGGTGGCGACCGTCTTTTGGCCGGAGCGCCGGGGTTGGGCCGTTTTCATGGGGAATTTGTATCTGCCGTTCTTCACGATCCTTCCGAATCCGCAACCCATTTCCTCCGCACAAAAAAAGCCCGGCGCGAGAGCGGCCGGGCGGAAGAAAGCGACTGGGCAAAAGCTTACGCCTGAATGGAGACCGAGCGGTGCTCGGCGTCCCACTGGACGGTACCGTCCTTGAGGGCGAAAAGCGTGTGATCGCGGCCCATGCCGACATTCTTGCCGGCGCGCATCCGGGTGCCGCGCTGGCGGATCAGGATGTTGCCCGCCTTGGCGGTTTGCCCGCCGTAAAGCTTCACGCCGAGGCGCTGGGCGTTCGAGTCGCGTCCGTTGCGGGAAGTTCCGCCACCTTTTTTGGTTGCCATGACTTAAAAGTAATTGGGTTGGAGGTGATTAACCTTTGATGGATTCGATCTTGATCACCGAAAGTTCCTGACGGTGACCCCGGCGGCGGGCGTAGCCCTTGCGACGGCGGTGCTTGAAGATGCGGATCTTTTCGCCACGCTTGTTCTCCAAGATTTTGGCGGTGACGCTGGCACCTGCCACCAAGGGCGTGCCGATTTTTGCCGCAGCACCTTCGCCCAAGAAAACTACCTGGTCCAGGTTGACGGTGTCCCCGGCTTTGGTCTCCGGGTAAAGATTGACGGTGATAATGTCGCCTTCTTTGACCGTGAACTGACGGCCTTGGGTGATGATGGTCGCTTTCATGACTTTCGTGTAAGGGGGCGGGAGCAAAGAGCCGAATCAGGGGAATGCAAGCCAGTTTTTCCGAAAATCATTTTCTGCCGCCTCGGTTTTCCGCCGCAGGCGGCATTTCCAGCCGCAGCACCAGCACAAACTCATCCAGCACGGACTGCCTTTGCGCGTCATTGATCAGGATCACCGCACGGGAGCCGTCCGGGAGAATGGGGCCCAGGCACATGCCTTCGTAATTGGCGAGATTCCCGCCGTTGAACTCGGTGCGCAGCTCCCAAAGCAGGGTTTTTGGCAGGAAATTTTCCTCCGGCAGCTTTTCCAAACTGACCATTCCCCCGACTTCTCTGCCCGCCCACGGATCCACCAGATAGATGCGGTGGTGCGACCAACTGCCCAGGCCGACCTTGGTGGCGTAAAACTCCCGCTCCAGCACCAGCAGGCGTCCATCCGGCAGAGCCGCCAGCTCGGACACCCCGCTCGCGTAGGCCATCGCCGCGCCATCCCGCGCCTGGGGGGCGTCAGTCAGGTAAGCCCGCTGTTCCTTTGCCAGCAAATCATCCCCGAAGGATTGCAGCCGCAGCCGGTTCCTCACTGGCCGCAATCCATCCGCCTGCGGGCCGTCCGGCGGCAAAGTCGATTCGGTGATGGTCCAGAAACGCCGGGTGGCGGCGCAATAAGTCAGGGATTCAAAGCCGTAGTTTTCCGTCGCCATGCGGAACACCACCGGGACTTGCAATTCCCGCCCGGTTTTGACGCCGCCCGCGTACTCCAAAAGCCGCTGGTCGTTTTCCGCGGCGATCCACACGCGGTTCGACTCCGGCATCCGGGTGATCGCCTCGCAATCCCGCCAGACATCCTTCCAGCCCAAAAATTCGCCGCGGACCAACCCCAGCGGATGCCCCGCGGCATCCAGTTTCAGTTCCGTAAGGTAGTAACCGTCCTTTTTATCCGAAACTACCGCGTACCGGGAACCGCCCAGCCAGACAATGCCGCTGTAATCCTCCTTCGGCGTGGACAACCGCAGTTTGCCCACAGTTTTCAGCGGCGGCACCGGCTCCAACTCCGCACGGGGAAACAACCCTTCCTCCGGCGTCTCGGCAAACATACCGCAGCCAGTCAGCACCGCATGCCCTCCGGCCAGCCAAATCCACACGATGGCGGAGGAAAAACGGTTTGTTTCAAAAGAGGAAAATTTGGTTTTCATACAGACCCTGCCGGATGCCTAAGTTCGTCATGGTTATCCGGTACAAAAAAGCGGACGACCCTCACAGTCGCCCGCCGGACAAAACCTGCCAAGCTTTTTACACCAAGGGCGTCTGGCCGGGCACGGGGATTTCCACCGCGGGCGCGTCGCCAAAGGCATACTGCGCCGGGGTCAGATCCAGCTTCGAAGCCTTCATCATCCACTCAAAGCTGATTTCCTTTCCAGTGTAAGCGGACATCCGGCCCAGAATCGCCGTCAGCGTGCTTTCCGCGATGCGCTTGGCGTGGTTGAGCGGCGCCCCGGCACGGATGCTGTCGATCAGATCCTTGTGCTCCTGGATCATCGAATTCTTCCGCTCGCCCCGGAATTGCCAGGCGTTTTTCCCGGTGATGTTGCCGGCGTTGGCGGCCCCCAGGGTTCCCACCAGCCGCTCGTTCACCCGGTCCGACGCGCCCGGTGCCTGTCGGCACATGCTCTGCACGCGCACGCCGTTGGCGTATTCGAACTCGATGGAAAAATGGTCCCAGGCGTCGCCATATTTCGGATCGGTCCGGCTCTGCCGCCCGCCCATGCCCAGCGCCTTCACCGGCGGCCCGCCGAAGGCCCAATTGATCACATCGATGTTGTGCACGTGCTGTTCGACAATGTGGTCGCCGCTCAACCAGGTGAAATAAAGCCAGTTGTGTAGCTGGTATTCCATTTCGCTCCACTCGGGCTTCCGTCCGCGATGCCACAATCCGCCCTGCATCCAGTAACATTGGCCGCCGACCAGTTCGCCAATCGCGCCTTCTCGCACCCGGTTTAGGGTCTCGATGTAGCGCGGATCGTGCCGGCGCTGCGTTCCGGCCACGATGGCCAGTTTCTTTTGCGCCGCCAATTCGCCAATCGCGATCACTTTGCGCGCGCCCGCCGGATCCACCGCCACGGGTTTTTCCGCAAAGACATGCACTCCGGCTTCAATCGCCGCCTCCAGATGCGCTGGACGAAAATGCGGGGGCGCGGCCAAAATCACCAGATCCACGCCCGAACGCATGACCGCTTTGTAAGCGTCGAACCCGGAGAAACACCGCTCCTCCGTCACCGCGATGCGCTCCGGCGCAATCACCTGATTGTGCACCGGCTCGCCCCCTTTCACCTTCTCCAGCCGCTGTCGCGCAGAGGAAACCGCCGCGGGGAAAACATCCCCCAGCGCCCAGATCTGCACGCTCGGATCCGCCGCCAGGCAGTCCATCGTCGCGCCCATGCCGCGTCCGCCGCAGCCCACCACGCCCACTTTCAGGCGGTCGGAGGCATTCGCGGCAAAGGCGGTGCCGGGCAGCGCCGACAGCAAGGTCAATCCGCCGCCGAGCACGGCGCAATTGCCCAGAAAGGTGCGGCGAGAAAGACCGGTCGCAGAGGAAACAGCATGGGGAGATTTCATTGGAGTATTTTTTCGGGGTTAAACAACGCGAGGGCGCTCACAGCCGCTCGATTCGCACATTGCGAAAGGTGATGGGCGCGCCTTCGGATTGCAGGCAGATGTGCCCTTCCTGCACGGTCACGCCGGTGGTGCGGTTTTGCTCCACGCCGTTGACTTTCAAAACCACGGTGTCGCCTTGGCAGAGAATCTCGTAGGTGTTCCACTCGCCCGCCGGTTTTTCGCTGGAGGGTTGCGCCTTGACGATGCGCCGGTTGCCGAGCGCATTGTTCCGGGCTTTTTCATCATCACCCGCCGCCGCCACGGCCTTGTCCCGGTTGGCCCGCCACTCGTTGGTTTCCACGCCGCCGATCACGTAAAAATCTCCGGCATTTCCTTCCATGAGCTGCCCTTCCAGGCTCTTCGGCCAGATTTGGTCCTCGCCCTGCATGCGCAGCAGCACGCCGTTGTTGCGCGTCACCGGACGCCCTTCGTTGTTGAGCGGCGCGGGGCCGTCCCAGCGCCAGTCCACAAAGAGGCGGTAGTCGCTGTAACGCTCGTTGGTTTTCAAATAGCCCGCCGGCTGGCCGGAGCAGCGGAGATTCCCATCCTCCACACTCCAAGTGGGTGCCGCGCCTTCCTTGGTCTCGGGGAAGGCCGTCCAGCCGTCGAGGTTCTGGCCGTTGAACAGCGGGGTGGCGGCGGTGATCGCGGAGGATTTCTTCTCAGCCACAGGCTCTTGCCAACACCCGGACACGAGAAATGGCGCAAAGGAAAGTGCGGCGAAGAGGAGGATTTTGGAGGTGTGCATGATTATTGGGAGTTGGAGTTTTGGATAAAAATGGCGGAGGAAACCGGCCCCGGCTTAAAAAGTCTTTAGACCGAGCAGATACGCACCGCGGCGGCGAGGGATTCCAGCGGGTTGCGGGTCGGCACAAATTCCTGGCCGACGTAACCGCGAAAACCGGTTTCCTTGATCGCCCGCATGATCGCGGGGTAGTTCAATTCCTGCACGTCTTGCGGTTCGAATTCGTGGCGGCCAGGATTCCCCGCAGTGTGGTAGTGGCCGATGTAGGCGGCGTTTTCCCGGATGTTTCGGATCACGTCCCCTTCCATCACCTGCATGTGGTAAATGTCGTAAAGCAGCTTGAAGCGTTCCGAGCCGACGCGTTTCACCAGCTCCACGCCCCAGGCGGTGCGGTCGCACTGGTAATCCCGGTGGTTCACCTTGCTGTTCAACAGCTCCATGATGACGGTGACGCCGGCTTTCTCCGCGGCGGGCGTAATCTTCCTCAAGCCCTCGGCGCAAATTTCCAGTCCTTCCTCGTCCGACTGCCCGCCGCGATTGCCGGAGAAGCAAATCACATTGGGGATGCCGGCCTTCGCGCATTCTTCGATTCGCTCGATAAACGCGGGGACAAATCGTGCGTGATTTTCCCGGCGGTTGAATCCGTTGTGAATCTGCGAGGGACCGTTCGCCACCGCGCAGGCAAGGCCGTGTTTTTGCACCATCGGCCATTGGTCGGGATTCAGCAATTCAACTGAGGCCAGTCCGATTTTTTTCGCAGCCTTGGCCAATTCCTCCAGAGGCATTTTATAGCACCAGGCGCAAGCCGAGTGCTGGAAGGAATTTCCCGCCGAGGAAACACCCGTGGTTTCCTCCGCTTGGACAAATCGGGGAGCCAGAGCGGCGGCCGCTCCGGCAAATGTCAGGGTCTTCAGGGCGTGTCGGCGGTTCATGCGGGGAAAAAGGGGTGAAGCAGATCCTCTTCGCTGCACCAGCTTTCCGCCGGCTTGTCCGAGGTCCCCGTTGAAGACAGCCTTTCCCCGCATCAGTTCCCATCCATGCCGGTAGCCACGCCGCCGGCATCAAACGCCCAGCTTTTTCTTCAACGTCGCCGCCACCACGGTGTATTTCTCCGCCATCCGACGCCCCGTACCGATTTCCTCCGCGGTCAGCGGACGAATTACCTTGGCGGGCGAGCCAAAGACCAGCGAGTTCGGGGGAATTTTCGTCCCCTTGGTCACCAGCGAGCCCGCGCCGACAATGCTGCCGGCGCCGATCACCGCGCCGTCAATGATCGTCGCACTCATGCCGATCAAACAGCCGTCCTCAATGGTGCAGGCGTGAATCATGGCCCGGTGTCCGATGGTGCAGTATTTGCCGATGGTCACCGGGAGATCGTCCGCGAGGTGAATCACCGTGCCGTCCTGCACGTTGCTGCCTTCGCCAATTTCGATGCGCTCAATGTCGCCGCGCACCACACAGCCGGGGAACACGCTGGCCCGGGGGCCGACTTTCACCGAGCCGAGCAAAACCGCGTCCGGCGCGACAAACGCCGTGGGATCCACCTCCGGCTCGTTTCCGAGAAACTTTTCCAGTCGTTCTTCAATCGTCATAAGTTTTCCTTTGCCTCTGCCTCCGGCTTTCGCAGCGGTAGCGGCGGTTTTCCTCCGCCCTCCACCGGTTGCCGGGCGCGGTGCAAATCCGGCTGCCGATAGTGCACGATGTATTTTTCAAAAAAATGCGCGTCGCCCAGCAGTTCCGCCAGCGACAACACCCGTGTCGGCGCAATTCCGAGTTCGTTTTCCTCCGCGGCCAAGCTGCCGCCTTTCCAGTAAATGACGCCATTCTCCGGCGAATTTTTTGCGCCGCGCCGCACCCTTTTTTTGATCCACTGCATGAACTGCGGGAGCGAGGAAACCGCGCGTCCGGTGACAAAATCGTATTCCCGCGACAGCGTTTCCACGCGGATATTTTTTGCCTCGACGTTCTTCAAGGCCAGCCGCTGCGCGATGTCCTCGACCACCTTGATTTTCTTTCCCACCGAATCCGCCAGAGTGAAATGGGCCTTCGGGTAAAGCACCGCAAGCAGCAGTCCCGGGAACCCGCCGCCCGTGCCGACATCCAGCACGCGCGCCCCGTCCATCAGGCGGAGGAATTTCACCGCGGCCAAGCACGGCGCGTAGTGGTGCCACTCCAGATTTTCAATGTCCTTGCGCGAGACGAGATTGATCCGCTCGTTCCACTCGCGGTGCAACTCTGCCATGCGTGCCAGCAGTTCCCATTGCGCGGAGGAAATCTCCGGGAAAAACGGATGCAGGCGCTCCATGGCCGGATCAGCGGGCGTTTCCATCAACGATCTTTCTCCGGCTGTTTCACCAGTTTTCCTTCCAGCAGCAACACCGCCTGCCGCGGTTTTCCCTCCTTGTCGGGAATCGTGATGCGTTCAAAGCCCCGCACCCGGATCACTGTCTGCGCCTGCTCCGTTTCGACCCGGGTGGTCGTCAGCTTTTCCGGCGTTTTTCCCTTCGGGGTCCCTTCCGGAATAAACACCAAAAACCCGTCTTCGTCCACCAATGCGGTGAAGCGCTCGGTTTCCTTTCCCTGCGTCAGCTCGGCGAAAATCTCCCCGTCCCGCACCGTGGTGCGCGAATGCACCGTCACCGTCACCGTTTTTCCCTCGCGATCCTTCGCCGTATAAACCGCCTCACCCGCCAGCACCGCGCCCGCCGTCTCCCAGTGGTAGCGCTGCTCGACACCCAGCACGCTGAGCGGTTGCTGCTCGGCGTTCATCACTTTCGCCTCGCCTTTCCACGTCCCGAGGTAAGGGGAAAAAACCGCGCGCAAGTCCGGGGCCTTGGCTTTCACCGACGCCGGCGCGACAGTCTCCTGGGCAAAAATCGCGCCGGGGGAAACAACGGCCAGCGCGGCAGAAAAAAGGACGAGTCGGGTGATTCTCATACCCGCAGTCATAAGCATAAAACCGCCGCTGTCGCGCCTCATTTTCCTCCGCAAAAACCGCGCGCCATTTCCTTTGCCTCCCGCAACCTCTACACGTCCAGATCCGGCCACTGCACGAGTTTCCGGTGCAGGGTGCGGCGGGAAATTCCCATCAGTTCCGCCGCCTTGGTGCGGTTTCCTCTGGCTTCGATGAGGGCCTGGCGCAGCAAGCGCTTTTCGTTTTCCTCCCTGGACAACGGGCTTTTGGGCGACGGCACCGCAGCCGCGCCGACGCTGACCTGCGACTCGTGAAAGCGCCGGTCGAGATCGTACTCGTCGATCTCCATCCCGTGGCGCATCACCACCAGGTTTTCGCACAGATTGCGCAGCTCCCGAATGTTGCCCGGCCAGGCATAGGCCGCGAGCAATTGCTCCGCTCCGGGTTTCAGCCGGGGCGCGGCGAGGTGGTTTTCCTCCGCGAAAAATTGCAAATAATGGTGCAGCAGCAAAGGCACGTCCTCGGGCCGGGCGCGCAGCGGCGGCAGCGTGATTTGCACCACGCTAAGGCGGTAGAACAAATCCTCCCGGAAAGTGCCCTTGGCCACCATTTCCTCCAAGTTTTTGTTGGTCGCGCAAACCAACCGCACATCGAGCGGGATGGACTTGCTGGAGCCGAGCCGTTCCACGGCGCGCGTTTCGAGGAAGCGCAGCAGTTTCACCTGGGTGGTGGCGTCGATCTCCCCGATCTCGTCGAGAAAAAGCGTGCCGCCGTCCGCCGACTCAAATCGCCCGATGCGCCTTTCCGTTGCGCCAGTGAACGCGCCTTTTTCATAACCGAACAATTCGCTCTCCAGCAAGTTCGCCGGGAGCGCGGCGCAATGCACCGGGACAAACGCCCCGCCCGACCGCTGGCTGTTCTGGTGAATCATCTGCGCAAACAATTCCTTGCCGGTGCCGGTCTCGCCGAGGAGCAAAACGGTGGCCTTCGACTGCGCCACCTGGCGCACCTGCTCCACCACCCGGGTCAGCGCGCCGCTGTTGCCGATGATGCCCGCCAGATTGAATTTCTGGTCGAGGCGCTGGTGCAACACCTTGTTTTCCTCCTCGACTTTGCGACTCTTGAGCGCGCGCTGGATCACCAACTCCAGCTTTTCCAAATTGATCGGCTTGGTGAGAAAATCGTACGCGCCGCGCCGCATCGCCTCGACCGCCGTCTCCACGTTGCCGTAGGCGGTCATCATGATGCAAACAGGCCGGTTGGGCAGCGTCAGCGCCCGGTCGATCACGCTCAGGCCGGATTTCCCCGCCATCCGCAAATCGGTGAGCACGATGTCAAACTGCTCCACCTCCATCAACCGGAAGGCTTCCTCGGCGTCGCGGGCCATGAACAATTCATACGTCCCCTCCAGCGCGGCGCGCAGGCCTTCGCGGGTGTTCTTTTCGTCGTCAACGATGAGGATGGTGGGCAGAGCCATGGCGGAAAATGCAGGAAGGAAAAACGCGGCCCGGCGATCCTCTCGCCGGACACAGGAAAGACCTTTTAAAGGAAATTCCTTCCCCGCAAAGCTTTTCCACGCACCGGGCCATTTCCTTTGCAGAGCTTTCCCATGACCGTGAAAATTTTTCCGAATGGCTGGAGGGCTGGACCATCGGCAAGCCGATCATCGAACTCCTGCATATCGACGGCACGGTTTAACCGCCCTCCCGGGCCCATCCGGGAAAATGGGTGCCAGAACCAAGGGTATTTAGGCGGATTTTGCCTCCTGCTCCTATCCGGGAAAATGGGGAGCGCGCGCATCTTGCGTGCGTCCGTTTGGCATCCTGCCAAACGGTTTTGGAGCGGCCTTAATTTTAAGGCAAGGATGGCCACCCAAATGCCGCCCGATTCCCTTTCCCCCGGAGAAAAATGCGGCAAAATCACTCGTTGGATTCTCGTGCCGGCAAGGGAACCGCCGCGTTCGCTACGCCCACGCGGGCGGCACATGCTCCCCGGGAAAATTACCTGCGCTGCGGGAAGCGTCTTTTCCATTTCCTCCGCGTGATTGCCCGCAGCCCCGCAGCAACATTCACGCCGTTTCGCCCCGCCAAAGTCTTTCCCACAATTGCGCCGCGCGCTGGGAGAGAATGCCCCGGGCCTTTTCCACTTCGGCCAGCCGGTGCCGGAGGTTTTCGTTGGCGATGGCCGAAAGGTCGTCGAGATTGTAAAGGTAAACGCCGGGCAGCGTCGCCGCCTCCGGAGGAAAATTGCGGGGCAGTCCCAGATCGATGAGAAACAGCGGCTCGCCGCGTCGCGCCGCCACCGCCCGGTGGAGCGTCTCCAGATCGACCAGCGGCTCGCGCACGGTGGCCGAGCCGACCAAAATGTCATGCCGCTCCAGCGTCCCCCGCGCCGCCGCCAGTTCCACCGCCCCGCCGCCGATTTCCCCCGCGAGCGCCCGGGCCTTGTCAAAGGTCCGGCTGGCCACGGTGAGTCCGCCCGCGCCGCGCGAGGCAAAGGATTGGGCGGTTTTCCTTCCCACTTCGCCAGTGCCGAGCACCAGCACGCGGGTCGCGCCGAGTTCGCCGAAAATCCGGGTGGCCAGCTCCACCGCCACATTGCCGATGCTCACCTGGCCCTGGCCGATGCCGGTGTTGGTCCGCACCCAGGCCGCGGCCTGAAAGCTTTTTTGGAAAGTCCGGTTGAGCACCGCTCCGGTCGTCTGCCGGGCCAGCGCCGCCGCATAGGCGTCCTTCACCTGGCCGAG
>CALNBE010000020.1 GCA_937874455.1 uncultured Opitutia bacterium
CACGACGAGACGGTCGTCCCGCCCTTGCACAATCTCGCTGAGGTGGCGGCGGGCGGCGGCGACGACTCCCGATGATTGCGCGTCCATGCCGATTTCCTCCAGCAAAATGGCGGGGGAAACCAGCGGGCGGCGGCTTTTGATGCGCAGGTCGTCAGTGGTGTAGAACATGATACAATCCCGAAAAAGGGGCAGAAGGGAAGCACTCCGGGGACAGGAGTCAATGTTGTGAATCGAGAAAACGAAGCGGACCGTGCGAAGAAAATGGGTCCCGGATGCCGGATGCCCGAGAAAATACCGTTCAGGAAAACTTTCCCTCTTTTGGCTTTCCGTTTCGGGAAGGACGTTTAAACAGCACGCCTCTTTAATCGCTTTACTCTATACTCTAATGACCATGCTTGCGAACGCACCACTAGCCCAACTGGATCCCGCGATATTTGCCGCCATTGAGGCCGAGAAAAAACGGCAGCAGACGCACATTGAGCTGATTGCCTCGGAGAATTTCACCTATCCCGCCGTGTTGGAGGCGCAGGGCAGTGTGCTGACAAACAAGTATGCCGAGGGCTATCCGGGCAAGCGCTGGTATGGCGGTTGCGAATTTGTCGACCAGGTGGAGCAGCTGGCGATCGACCGCGCGAAGCAATTGTTCGGAGCCGAACACGCCAATGTGCAGCCGCACTCCGGTGCCAGTGCGAACTTCGCCGTTTACACTGCGGTGCTGCAGCCGGGCGACAAAATCCTCGGGATGAATCTGGCCCACGGCGGGCATTTGACGCATGGCAATCCGGCAAATTTCTCCGGCAAACTTTATCAATTTGTTCAGTACGGTGTGCGCGAGGATAACGGACGGATCGATTACGACGAGCTGGCCGCGACTGCCGAGCGGGAGAAACCGAAAATGATCACCGTCGGTGCCAGCGCCTATCCGCGCATCATTGATTTTGCCCGGATGGCGGAAATCGCCCGGAGCGTGGGCGCGTACCTTTTTGCCGACATTGCGCACATCGCCGGATTGGTGGCAGCGGGGGTGCATCCCTCGCCAGTGCCGTTCGCGGACTTTGTCACCACTACCACGCACAAGACCCTACGCGGCCCGCGTGGTGGCCTGATCCTGTGCAAAGCCGAGCACGCCAAGGCAATTGACTCGGCGGTTTTCCCCGGCGGGCAGGGTGGCCCGCTGGAGCATGTGATTGCCGGGAAGGCGGTTTGCTTTGGCGAAGCCTTGAAGCCGGAGTTTAAAGTTTACGCGCAACAAATTGTCAAAAACGCCCAAGCATTGGGCGCGGCCCTGCTGGCGCGCGGCTATGATTTGGCCTCGGGCGGCACGGACAATCACCTGATGCTGCTGGATCTGCGGAAAAAATTCCCGGATCTGACCGGTAAGGTCGCGCAGGAAACGCTCGATAAGGCCAACATCACCTGCAACAAAAACACCGTTCCTTTTGAAACCCGCTCGCCGTTCCAGGCCTCCGGTATCCGCCTCGGCACTCCGGCAATGACTACTCGGGGATTGGTGGAAGCGGACATGGAAAAAATCGCCGAGTATATCGACGCGGTGCTTTCTGCGGTCGGCCAAAGTAACGAGGCCGAAGTCATTGCCTCCGTGCAAACTCAGGCGGTGGCTCTGATGGCCCGGCATCCGTTGCCTTACTAAGCTGACGCAATCGGAGAAATTGCTTCCAACTGTACAAAATAGTGCTATGACAATTGGCCATGCTTAGGAGCCTTTTCCTGAGCCGGCTTAACCCAAACTTCCCCATCATGAGAACTACCCACAAAAATCAACGCAAGGGCTTTACGCTCATTGAATTGCTCACAGTTATCGCGATCATCGGCCTGCTGGCGGGTGTTTTGTTTCAAGTCGGTCCTGCTGCGATGACCACTGCGAGGAAAAGCGCGGCTTCCTCCTCGTTGAAGCAAATTGCGACTGCCTACATCAACTTTGCGCAAGGCAGTGGTCGCTCGCGTAACATCACGGAAGGCTCCAATCCTCGCAACGGGCAGGCCAACAGTCCGGCGCTCTACGCCGAGGTGCTGGCGCGCTATGCGGATGCCAGCTCGGCCAAGGCTTGGTACATTGAGTCGGATGATGCTCTTTCGGACGCGGTCATTCCTGAAACCGTGCTTTCCAACATCAAGGACGGCACCAATCAAATGCAGAATGTGAGCCCGATTTCCTATGCGGTGGTGGTCAATGCCAGCAAAAATCTGGACGACCGTTACCCGGTTATCTGGACTCGCGGCCTGCGAACCGGCGGTGATTGGGACGAAAAGAGCCCGTGGAAAGGCACCGGCGGACACATTGCTTTCGGCGACGCCCCGGTCATGTTCATCTCGGGCTATGCCGAGAGCGACTTCTCG
>CALNBE010000021.1 GCA_937874455.1 uncultured Opitutia bacterium
AAGACCCGGCCGCTGCCGCCGACATTTCCCCGCCCGCCACTTGGCGCAACGCAAAGGAAACTGCGGACACCCCGACACTTTCCTCCGCCCAACTCGCCACCTGGTGGCGGCAGTTCAACGATCCGATGCTCGACCAGTTGATCGACACCGCATTGCAAAACAGCCCCGACATCCAGACCGCCCTTTCCCGTATCGCCGAGTCTCGCGCCCGGCGCGGCGTCGAAAAAGCCTCCCTGCTGCCAACCCTTTCCGGCAACGTCTCCGCCAAGGAGTCCTATAACCGCAACCACAATACCCACACCACCACTTCCGGCGATTCCTACGCCGCCGGGCTCGACGCCTCCTGGGAAATCGATCTCTTCGGCAAAAACCGCGCTTCTCTCGCCGCCGCCGATGCCGATCTGCGCGAGACCGAGGAAGATTTTTACTACTCCCAAGTTTCCCTCGCCGCCGAAATCGCCACCGCCTACATCACCCTGCCCTCCTCCGAGGCCCAGCTCGCCGTCATCGAGCGCACCCTCGTCACCCGCTCCGAAACCACCCAGCTCGCGCTCTGGAAGGAAGAGGCCGGCACCGGCGACTCGCTCGACGCCCAGCAGGCGGTCAGCACTCTCGAACAAGCCCGCGCCGCCATTCCCGCCCTGCAAAAAACCATCGTCCAAACCCGCAACCAACTGTGCGTCCTGCTCGGACAAAACCCCGGCAGCCTCGACGACCTGCTGAAGTCCGCGCAGGAACTTCCCGCCGCCCCCGCCCGCTTTGCCGCCGCGCTCCCAGCGGAAACCCTCCGCCAGCGGCCCGACATCCGCGCCGCCGAACAGTCCTTCTTCGCCGCCTTCCAACGCACCAAGGCCGCCGAACTCGAACGCCTCCCCACCCTCAACCTGAGCGGCAGCATCGGCGTCGAGGCCCTGCGCGCCGGGGATCTCTTTTCCCCCGACGCCACCGTCGGCAGTTTGCTCGCCGGACTCACCGCCCCGATTTTCCAAGGCGGGCGCATTGACCAAAACATCGCCATCCAAACCGAGCAGCAAAAACAAGCCGCGCTTTCCTACAAAAGCACCGTCCTCACCGCGCTCTCCGAGGTGGAAGACGCCTTGATTGCGGTGCAAAAAACCGCCGATCGCATCGCCGCCCTGGAGAAAGCCGCCGCCGCCGCCCGCGAGGCCGACCGACTCGCCGCCATCCGCTACGAGGCCGGCGACATCGACATCTCCTCCGTGCTCGACACCCAGCGCACCCTGCTCGGACTGGAGGAACAACTGGTCGCCGCCCGCGCCGAATTGCTCTCCGCCTACGTCCAACTTTACAAATCCCTCGGCGGTGGCTGGACGCCGCTCGCCGCCTGATTTCCTCCGCACCTTTTTAACCACTCCCCTTTTCCAACCATGAGCAACAACACCATTTCCTCCCCCGATTCCGCCGAACTCGCCTCCCTGCTGGAGGTCCACAGCGGCAAACGCAAACCACTCCGCCGCCTGCTCTGGGTCGCGCTTTTCCTCGCACTGCTCGGCGGCGCCTGGGCCTACTGGCAGGGCCAGCAGAAAAACGCCGCCCGCGGCCCCGCCTTCTCCACCACCGCCGTCAAACGCGGCGACATCCAGTTGATCGTCACCGCCACCGGGAATCTCGAACCGACCAACGAGGTCACCGTCGGCAGCGAACTTTCCGGCACCACGCTGGAGGTTTACGTCGACACCAACGACCACGTCACCAAGGGCCAGCCGCTCGCCAAACTCGACACCACCAAGCTCGAACAGCAAACCGCCTCCTACCGGGCCAGCCTCCTCGCCGCCCAAGCCTCCGTCGCCCAGGCCGAGGCCACCCTCAAGGAAGCCGAGGCCGCCTTCAAACGCGCCCAAGACTTGCGCCGTCTCAGCAACGGCAAGCTGCCCTCGCAGGCCGATTACGACAGCGCCGAAGCCACCGCGCTCAGCGCCAAAGCCAGCCTCCTCGCCGCCCAGGCCTCCGTCGCCCAATCCACCGCCAACCTGCAAACCTACGAGACCGATCTTGGCAAGTCCGTCATCAAATCCCCCATCGACGGCATCGTGCTCACGCGCGATCTCGAACCGGGGCAGACGGTCGCCGCCAGTTTCACCGCCCCCGAACTCTTCGTCCTCGCCGAAAAGCTGGAGCACATGAAGCTGATCGTCGCCGTCGCCGAGGCCGACATCGGCCGCGTCCAAAAGGACAATTCCGCCAACTTCACCGTCGATGCCTGGCCCAACCGGACTTTCTCCGCCAAGGTGCTCAAGGTCGCCTACGGCTCCGAGGTGGTGGACAATGTCGTCACCTACGAAACCGAACTTCAGGTGAGCAACGACGACCTTTCCCTGCGCCCCGGCATGACCGCCACGGCCAACATCAATGTCGCCGAAAGCAAAAACACCCTGCTGGTCCCGGTCGCCGCCCTGCGCTTCAAGCCCACCTCCGGCGAAGGGAAAAGTGCCGCGGAGGAAAAATCCTTCATCCAAAGCCTGATGCCGCGTCCGCCACGGCGCGCTTCCGGAAAACCGACCGCAGAGGAAACTGCGCCGTCCGAAAAACTCCCCGACGGCTCCGCCCGCATCTGGGTACTCGGCGAAGACAACCAGCCGCGCCCGCTCCTCGTCAAGGTCGGCCTCTCCGACGGACGCTTCACCGAAGTTTCCGGCGAGGGCGTCGCCGAGGGACTGCCCGTCATCACCCGCATGAGCCAGCAGCCATAACCTTTTTTCCTTTCGCCATGCCAGTCGCACCATCCATTTCCTCCGCCGGGGAAACACCGCTGATCGTCCTGCGGCGGCTCACCAAAACCTACGGGCAGGGCGAGGCCGCGTTCCAGGCGCTCAAGGGCATCGACCTCACCATCCACCGCGGGGAATTTGTCGCCATCATGGGCCACAGCGGCTCCGGCAAATCCACCTTGATGAATCTGCTGGGCTGCCTCGACTCGCCCACCTCCGGGAGCTACCTCTACCAAGGCATCTCGGTGGAAACGCTCGACACCGACCAGCGCTCCCTGCTGCGCCGCCACGCACTCGGCTTCATTTTCCAAGGGTTCAACCTGCTCGCCCGCACCAGCGCGCTGGAAAACGTCGAACTCCCCCTGCTCTACCGCGGCACCTCCAGCGCTGATCGCCGGGCCAAGGCCGTCGCCGCCCTCGCCTCCGTCGGCCTGCCAACCAAACTCCGCAACACCCCCGCCGAGCTTTCCGGTGGCCAGCAGCAGCGCGTCGCCATCGCCCGCGCCATTGTCTCCGAGCCCAGCACCCTCTTCGCCGACGAGCCCACCGGCAACCTCGACACCGCCACCACCAACGAGATCATGCAACTGCTGATCCGCCTCAACAAGGAACGCGGCATCACCATCCTCATGGTCACGCACGAGGACGAGGTCGCCGCCTACGCGCAACGCGTGCTGCGCATCACCGACGGACTCATCGAATCCGACACCCTCAACCCGCATTTCTGATATGTTGCGCTCCCTGTTCACCATGCTCCTGAACGCCTTTCTCATCGCCCTGCGGGAGATCCGGCGCAACCTCACCCGCGCCTTCCTCACCGTGCTCGGCGTGATCATCGGCGTCTCCGCCGTCATCACCATGGTCACGCTCGGCGAGGGCACCACCGAGGCGGTCAAGGCCCAGATTTCCAGCCTGGGCAGCAACCTCATCATGCTCCGCCCGGGCATGGGTTTCGGCCCGCGCGCCTCCTCCGCCGGGGTGCCAAATTTCACCGAAAGCGACGCCGACGCCATCGCCCACCAGATCCCCGGCATCGCCGCGGTCGCCCCGGTCAGCAGTTCCTCCCTCAGCACCATCTACCTGCAAAACGCCCGCAGCACCACCGTGGTCGGCACCACCGTCGATTATTTTTTCATCAGCAAATGGTCCATCGCCGAGGGAAATTTCTTCACCGATGACGACTATCGCACCGGCGCCGCCGTCTGCGTGATCGGCAACACTGTTAAAACCGAATTGTTCGGCGACTCCGATGTTTCCCCCGTCGGACAAAAAATCCGGCTCGGCAAATCCTCCTGCGAGATCATCGGCGTCCTCGCCGCCAAGGGCCAGGCCGGCATGGGCGACCAGGACGACACCATCATCACCCCGCTCACCACCCTGCAACGGCGGCTGGTCGGCAAGACTTCCTCCCGCGGCATCAGCATGATCAATATTTCCGCCGAGGACGGGGCCGACAGCGACGGCCTGATCGCCGATATCACTTCGCTGATGCGCCAGCGGCGAAATCTCTCCGCGACTCAGGACAACAACTTCAACGTCTTCGACACCCGGCAAATCGCCGAGACGCTCAGCTCCTCCACCCAGATGATGACCACCCTGCTCGCCGCCGTCGCGGGCGTCTCCCTGCTGGTGGGCGGCATCGGGATCATGAACATCATGCTGGTCTCCGTCACCGAGCGCACCCGCGAAATTGGCATCCGCCTGGCCATCGGCGCCCGGGGTCGCGAAGTGCTCCTGCAGTTTCTCGTCGAGGCCATCACCCTCTCCTGCGTCGGCGGCCTGGTGGGCATCGGCTTGGCCTTCCTGCTCTGCTCCGGGCTGGCCCAGCTCATCCAAGTGGGCTTCGTCTTCAACCTGCAAATCAACATCATCGCCTTCCTTTTCTCCGCGGCAGTCGGCGTGGTCTTCGGCTACATGCCCGCCCGGCGCGCCGCCCAGCTCGACCCGATCGAGGCGCTGCGCCACGAATAATAAGAACGCGACTTTTTCCCCCGCCCCATTTTCCTCCGCTCCATGCGTGTGCTCGTTGTCGAAGACGATCCCCTTTTGCTCCGCAGTCTCGCCGCCACGCTGCGTGAAGAGGGCTACGCGGTGGACACCGCCGCCGATGGCGAAGAGGGGCTTTTCAAGGCGCGGCAACCAGGCTACGACGCCATTGTGCTCGACGTGATGCTGCCCAAGCGCGACGGCTGGGAAATTCTCGCTGCCATCCGTCCGCGCATCGCCACCCCGGTGCTCATGCTCACCGCCCGCGACACCATGCCGGACAAAATCAAGGGACTCGACGCCGGTGCCGACGACTACCTGACCAAGCCCTTCGACATCGAGGAGCTGCTGGCCCGGCTGCGCGCCCTCATCCGCCGCACCTCCGGCAACGCCCACCCGGTCATTTCCCTTGAGGACATTTCCCTCGACACCGCCGCCCGCGTGGTGCGCCGCGCGGAGGAAATCATCCCACTCACCGCCCGCGAATACGGGCTGCTCGAATACCTCGCCCTGCATCGCGGCGAAGTCGTCACCCGCACCACTCTCTACGAGCACTTGTTCGACGAGGACGACGCCAGCTTCTCCAACCTGCTCGATGTCCACGTCTCCAACCTGCGGAAAAAACTCGGCCACGACCTGATCCAGACCCGGCGCGGCCACGGCTACTGCATCCCATGAAATTTCCCCTGCTCCATTCCCTCCGCTGGCGCATCCAAGCCTGGCATGCGCTAATTCTCTTTTTTGCCATCGGGGCATTCTGCTTCACCGCCCACCAGCTCGCTTGGAACAATTTGCTCCGCCGCGTCGATACCGAGCTCGACCGCACCATGGGTCGCAGCCTCTTCCGCCGCCTCACCACGCCGGACACCGGGAAGGAAAACACCGCCCAAGAGGAGGCCCCGCCAATTTCCCCCGCCGAATTTCTGGCCCGCCTGCGCGCCGGCACGGTCACGATCCCGGAGGAGGTCGCCGCATACTTTCGCGGCACCGACCCGGGTTTTTCCTATTTTGTTTTTCAGGAATTTCCCTCCGGGAAAACTTTGCTCCGCTCGGAAAACGCGCCGCCGGACATCAACCTGCCCGCGCTGGCTGGCAACGCCCCGGATGACGACGACAACGGCTCGCTGGAAATCATCCGTCTGCGGCAGCACCGGCGGGAACTGGTGCGTTTTTCCCACCACCGGCTCGGCCTGGTGATGATGGTCGGGTGCGATATCACCCCCGAGATCGAGGAAATGCGCCGCTACACCTGGTCGCTCGCCGGGGCCGGCCTCGGCGTCTGGCTGCTCGGTTTGCTCGGCGGCTGGTGGCTCACCGGGCGCGCCATCCGTCCCATCAAAAACATCAGCGCCACTGCCACCCGCATCGCGGAGGGAAATCTCTCCGAACGCATCGACCCCGGTAGCGCCGCCACCGAGCTGGCCGAGCTGAGCCGGGTGCTCAACCAAACCTTCGACCAGCTTCATCAGGCCTTCGAACGACAGCGGCAGTTTACCTCCGACGCCTCCCACGAATTGCGCACGCCCATCGCCATTCTCCTCGCCGAAACTCAGCGCATCCTCAAACGCCCCCGCTCCGTGGAGGAATATCGCGAGGCCATTGAGACCTGCGCCACCACCGCCGCCCGCATGCGCCACTTGGTGGACGGGCTGCTGCTGCTGGCCCGCCAGGAAAACACCGCCGGCCCGCTGCCGGTCACGCCGCTTGATCTCGCTGCCTTCGCAGAGGAATCCGTCCGCCAACTCGCCCCGCTCGCCCACTCCCGCGGAATCATCTTGGAAAACAAACTTTCCCCCGCACCCTGCTCCGGCGACGCCGCCACCCTTTCCATCCTTGTTACCAACCTCGCAGCCAACGCCCTTGACCACCACCGCCCTTCCGGCGGCGACCGCCGGGTCACCCTGCGCACTTTTCTTGATGGCAACCAAGCCGTGCTCGAAGTCGAGGATAACGGCCCCGGCATTTCCGCCGAGGACTTGCCGCACATTTTTGATCGCTTCTTCCGCGCTGACAAGGCCCGCACCAGCACCGCCGGCCACACCGGGCTGGGCCTCGCCATCGCCCAGTCCATCGTCAATTCCCACCACGGCACTCTCACCGCCGACAGCACTCCCGGCCAGGGCACCCGCTTCACCGCGCGCTTTCCGCTCAACGCACCAAACGCAAATTAAGCGGGTAACGATACAGCACGCCCTCCGTCGCCTTCACAAGGCCCAAGATGTGGCACACCAACGACAGAATCATGAAGGCGAACAAAAACGGGACTCCGATGTAGCAGGCAAAAACCGCCACCCCGGACACCGCACAGTAAATCAGCAGCGACAAATCAAAGTTCAGCACTTCCAGCGCGTGCGCCCGCACTTCCGCATTTCCGTCTTTTTTGATCAAATAAACAATCAACGGCAGCAGCAGCCCCACGCCCAGCAAGCTCGCCGCATGACAAAGGATGATCAGCAAACGATCCGTCTCGTCCGGCTGCCTCTCCGTCAAAGCAGGCGGTGCGGGTACCGGCTCAACAGGTGGCACAGACGGGGGCGGCAAGGGTTCCATGCCCGCAAGGAAAACTTCCAGTGCAGTTTTTCCAATCCATTTCCTCCGCCCGGACCGCGCCACGGACAGTTTGCAGCGCACCCTTTTCCCCCGCCGTAAAATTTCCTCCGCGCCAAAGCATCTTTTCCCGAAAAGACACTTGACGAACCCCGTTCCGCTCTTTCTCTAGCGGCCCTCTTGAGGGGTGGTAGCTCAGTTGGTTAGAGCGCCTGCCTGTCACGCAGGAGGTCGCGGGTTCGAGTCCCGTCCATCCCGCCACTTCAAG
>CALNBE010000022.1 GCA_937874455.1 uncultured Opitutia bacterium
GCCGTTGCCAACCGAAAGTTCACCCGCGCTCTCGCCGCCCTGCTCGAAAAATTTCCCAAGGCCGAACGGCCCATTTTTCAGGCCGCCGCCGACACCCCCGCCGCCATCCTGTTCACCTCCGGCTCCACCGGCGCACCCAAGGGCGTGCGCTACACCCACGGGATGTTCGACGCACAACTTGATTTCATCCGCACCCAATACAACATTCAACCGGGAGAAGTGGACCTCCCCATGCTGCCGGTCTTCGCCCTCTTTAACCCCGCCCTCGGCACCACCACGGTCACTCCGGAAATGAACCCGTCGCGTCCGGCCACGGTCGATCCACGCAAAATCGTCCAAGCCATTGAGCAAAACCACGTCACCTACAGCTTCGGCTCCCCCGCACTCTGGACTAAAATCGCCCTCTACTGCGAAACCCGCCACATCGCCCTACCCTCCATCCGCCGCGTGCTGATCGCCGGTGCCCCCGTCCACCCGAGACTGTTGCGCTCCCTCCGCACCATTCTTCCCAACGCCGAAATTCACACGCCTTACGGTGCAACCGAGGTTCTTCCCGTCTCCAGCATCAGCGCGACCGAAATCCTCCACGCAACCTGGGACCAGACCGCCCGAGGGATGGGCACCTGCGTTGGCCGTCCGCTTCCTGGAGTCGAAACCGCCATTATCCCCATCTCCGACCAACCGGTCGCCTCCGTCTCCAGCACCCATTTCCTCCCCGCCGACACCGTCGGCGAAATCATCGCCCGCAGTCCATCCTGCACTAGGGAATATGACAACAACCCGGAGGCCACCGCGCTTGCCAAAATCGCCGACGGGGACACCGTCTGGCACCGCATGGGGGATCTGGGGCGGCGCGACGAGGCCGGACGGCTCTGGTTCTACGGCCGCAAAGCCGAGCGCGTCACCACGCCCCAAGGGCCACTCTACACCGAATGCTGCGAAGCCATATTCAACACCCACCCCAAGGTCTTTCGCTCCGCTCTCATCGGGCTCGGACCCGCCGGACGCCAAAAACCCGCCCTCGTGGTCGAGCCGTTCCCCAACGCATTTCCCCGCAGTTTTTACTCCCGCCAGCACTTCCTCAAACAACTTCGCAATCTCGCCCTCGCCCATCCGGCCACCCAGGAAATTGATGTCTTTTTCTTCGAGAAAAAATTTCCCGTCGATGTCCGGCACAACGCCAAGATCCACCGCCTCGCCTTGAAGAAAAAATACGACCGCCTCCTCGACCGTAAGAAATAAAAATCCTCCATGAACATCCTCGTCACCGGCGGCGGCGGCTTTCTCGGACGACACATCGTGGCCCGGCTCCAAGAGCGCGGCCACACCGTCCGGATCCTGGCTCGCTCGACCTATCCCGCCCTCGCCGCTCAAGGAGTGGACTGCCATCGGGGTGACCTAGCGGATGCCGATGCCGTGCACACCGCCTGCGCCGACATCGACGCCGTTTTTCACGTCGCCGCCAAAGCCGGGGTCTGGGGCTCCCAAGCCGCCTTTCACCAGGCCAACGTTACCGGGACCGAAAACGTCCTCGCCGCCTGCCGCGCCCGCCACATCCGCTACCTCGTGCATACCAGCACACCCAGCGTCGTTTACAACGGCCAGCCGCTGGCCAATGCCGACGAATCCTTGCCGCTCACCCAAAGCTGCCCCTGCCCCTATCCGCGCTCCAAAGCCGCCGCCGAAAAACGGGTCCTCGCCGCCAACAGCGGCACCCTTCGCACCACCGCCCTTCGGCCCCACCTGATCTGGGGTGCAGGCGACACCCAACTCGTTCCACGAGTTGTCGCCCAAGCCCGGACTGGACGGCTGCGCATCGTCGGCGAAGGGAAAAACCGGGTTGACCTCACCCACGTCGCCAACGCCGCCCATGCCCACTTGCTCGCACTCGACAGTTTGATCGCCAACGGCCCCGCCGCCGGCCGGGCCTATTTCCTCTCCGACCACGCCCCAGTGGTGCTCTGGGACTGGATCAACAGCCTGTTGCGCGCCCTCGACATTCCTCCGGTCACCCGAAGGATCCCTCTCCCAGCCGCCCGCGCACTGGGTGCCTGCGCCGAGGCGCTTTGGTCCGTGCTGCCACTCCCCGGCGAGCCGCCCATGACTCGCTTCGTGGCCGTCGAACTCGCCAAGGACCACTGGTTTAACATCCGCGCCGCGCAGCGAGACCTCGGCTACCTGCCCGTGATTTCACCGCAAGCAGGCTTGGAGGAATTGCTCTCCTCCTTGCGCACAGCGGGAAAATAAGCCCGCACAACCCGCGCTCCGGCGAGGTCCGTCAACAAGTTTCAAACGGATGACAAACCGCCTTGCCTTGCGCTTAACTCCTTTTTAGACCGTCTGCTAAATTAGAGGTGCCTTTCGCTGCCTCCCCCCCTTCCCCAATGAGCTCTGACTCTGAATTCTCCTTCGGCGATCGTATCGGCGACTACGAGATCCTGTCCAAACTTGGCCAAGGGGGAATGGGCGTGGTTTATCTCGCGCAACACTCGTTCCTTAAAAAACGCTTCGCGATCAAAATCCTCTCCGCGGACCTCGCCATCCTCCCCGAGTTCGTCCAAATTTTCCAACGCGAGGCCCAGACGCTCGCCGCCCTCCGCCATCCCAATATCGTCGAAATTCACCATTTTGGAAACCACGAGGGGCACTACTACTTTGTGATGGAGTTCCTCAACGGCGGCACGCTGGAGGACTATCGGCTCCGCCGCAAGGGAACCCTCCCGGCAAAGGAAACACTCAACGCGATTTTTGCCATCACCAGCGGTCTGCGCTACGCCCACGCCAAAGGAATCATCCACCGCGACCTCAAGCCGGAAAACTTCCTCCTCGACCACAACGGCACCCTCAAGATTAGCGATTTCGGCCTCGCCCGGCTCGCCCAAAATCCGCTGGCCGCCTCCTCCCGACGCATTCGCGAGGCTCCCGAACACCTGCGCAGCCAGACTTACGCCTACCTCGCCGCCAACGCCGCCAACTCTCCCGAGGTCGGCGGCGGCACCGAGGGCTACGTCGCCCCAGAGGTGACCGCAGGAAAAGCGTCCGACGCACGCGCCGACATTTTTGCCCTGGGCGTGGTCGCCTGGAAACTGCTCACCGGCTCCGAGCCCCAGCCGTTCATCAACCCCAGCCAAGTCGTCCCCGGACTCAATCCACGCTGGGACCGCGTCATCAACCGCTGCCTCCGGCCCAATCCCGCCGACCGCTATCAAAGCGTCGAGGAACTGGAGTCCGATTTGCGAGCACTCGCCAATCAGCCCGTGCGCGGGCGTTTCCCCAGCTGGGCCTGGGCCATCGTGGTGCCCGCACTCGCCATCATGGGAGTCGGCGCGTTCTGGGTTTACCACGAATTGTCCCGCCCGCCCGCGCCCATCGCGCCCAGCAACACCATTGGCGGATTTCATCCCTTTGGTATCAAGGGAGCGGAGGCCTCCTCCGGCCTCGCGCTCTCCGAAAATCCGCGCGCCATCTCCGGCTGGCAGCCCGGCGACGAAGTCCGCTGGGAACCGTCCCCGCCATTAGAAGAAGGCACCTACAAGGTCACCTTGCTCTATTCCTCCGCGCCGACCGACACCAGCACTCCCGTGGTCATTAACGTCCGCGCCAAACGGGAGCGGCTGCGCGCGGCCCTCCAACCCACCACCGACTGGCAGGATGTTCACCGCGCCACGCTGGGCAGCATCTACGTGGCCGAGAACAGCATGATCGTTTTCCGCGTCGACAGTGCTCCATCCGAGAAACAAATCCTGATTTTTCGCGGGTTGCTCCTCGAACAGACCGAATAAAAGATCGGCCGCTCCAGCCTACAACCGGCGCTCCAAAATCACGTCGTAGTCGGAAAACAACTCCCGCTTGTAGAAACGAATCGCATCGGCATTCCCCGCCGACACCCGCACCCACAGGCGCTCCGCGTTGCGCTCCTTCGCCCAAGCGGCAAACGCATCCAGCAGCCCCCGCCCCAGGCCGCGCCCCCGGATACCCGGCTCCACGCAAAACATTTCCAACTCAGCCAAGCGTTCGCCGATTTTCCTCCACGGCGAGGGCTCGTCCATCCGCCCAATCAGCATCCCTACCGGACGGCCCTCCAGCTCCGCGATCAACACGCAGGAATTCGGGGTCTGAATGCACTCCTCCAGCCAGGCCCGGCCCTCCGCCGAACGGCTGTAAGCAGGGTCCAGCGTCGGGTCATACTGCCTGTCCAATTCCACCAGCAAGTCCGAAAGAACCAGCAGGATTTCCATGTCCTCCGGGGTCGCTTGACGATAATTTCGCATAGTCGTTTCTCCGTTGAGATTCACAGGCCGTTTTCCCGCATCAGCGCGTCCACATCACTGTGCGTGGCGAGCTTTTTCGGGTCGATCACCTCCGGAGCGCGCGGGTCCTTCCCCGAGGTTTTGTAGTATTTCCCCGTCACCTTGTCCTTGTGATAGCGGGTAAAACCAAGGCGCTCCAAATTGTCGGCGTTTGTCACCTGCTCGCGGATCGCCCGCTCGTTGTATTGCCCGCCCAGATTCGGTGGCTGCAACACGCGGCGCACTGGCCGTCCAGTCAGGGGATGCCGCTCCAGCGCGGGATCGTGCAGCCCCTGTTCGATTTCAAAAACATCGCCGTCGGAGCCATCGGCGTTGATCAACTGGTACACGTAAATGGGCATGAGGGAGGAAAGACGCCGCCCAGCATTGCCGGCCAACCCCGAAAGTCCAGCCGCGTCTTGCCTCAGATTTCCTTCCCCGCGCGCGGGTCCAGCGCGTCCCGCAGCCCGTCGCCAAGGAAATTCAACGCAAACAGGGTCAGCGAAAAAAAACCGCTCGGAAAAATCAACAGCCAAGGGAACTCCTCCATCACGTCCGCGCCTTCCTTGATCAACAGTCCCCATGAGGTCATCGGCGCCTTCACCCCAAGTCCAAGAAAACTGATGAACGCCTCCACCAGCATCACGCCCGGCACCGTCAGCGTCGCATAGACAATCACCGTCCCCAGCAAATTCGGCAGCAAATGCCGGGTCATGATTTTCCCCGGCCGCTGCCCGAGGCAAACCGCCGCCTCCACAAAGGGCTGCGTCTTCAGCGTCAGCACCTGGTTGCGCACAATCCGCGCCATCGTCAGCCACGACACCGCGCCTATCGCCACGTAAATCAGCCCCAGCGACTGACCGAACACCACCGTCATCAAAATCACAAACAGCGTGAACGGCAGCGCGTACAAACTGTCCACCAGCCGCATCATCACCCGGTCCGTCCTTCCGCCAGCATAGCCGGCCACTAGGCCATAGCCCACGCCAATCAACAGCGAAACCAGCGTGCCGATCAGGCCAACCTGCAGCGACACCCGCCCGCCTTCCAATATCCGCACCAGCAAATCCCGGCCCAAAATATCCGTCCCCAACCAGTGCGCCGCCGAGGGATGCACCGGCCCCAGCACACGGTCTTGCGTCACGCCGTCATGCGCCAGCAACCACGGACCCGCCATGCAAGCCAGCACCATTCCTCCGAGAAACACCAGCGCAGCCACCGCCATCCGGTTCCGCCGCAGCCTTTGCCAAGCCTGCCGCCCGGGCGAGCGCGCCTTTTCCTTTGCCGGGGGAAATTTTCCTTTGCCCGCCATCGCTCAGGAAAATTTCAGGCGGGGATTGAGCAGCACCAGCAGCACATCCACCACCAGATTCAACACCAGCAACGCCACTGCGTAAAATAACACCGTGCCGCAAATCATGGTGTATTCCCGGTCGAAGGCCGATTGCACAAACAGCTTCCCCAGCCCGGGAATGTTAAACATCGACTCCACCACAAACGACCCGCTGATCATTCCGGCGGTCGCCGGGCCAAGATAAGTCACCACCGGCAGCAGCGCATTGCGCAGGCCGTGCACAAAATAAACCCGCCCCACCCCCAGTCCCTTCGCCTTTGCGGTTCGCATGTAGTCCTGGTTGCGTACTTCCAGCATACTGCCGCGAGTCAGCCGCGCCACCGGAGCCGCGAACACCAGCCCCAGCGCCAGCGCGGGCAAAACCCGGTCCTGCCAAGTCTCCCAGCCGAGCGGATGAAACCACCCGAGGCCCAGCGCAAACACCAAGATCAACAGCGGCCCCAGCACAAAGGTCGGCACGCACACCCCGAGTGTCGCCAACGCAGTCGGCACATGATCCGTCCAGGTGTTGGGCCGCATCGCCGCCAGCGCGCCCGCCGGCACCCCGGCCAGCACCGCCACCAACAACGCCCAGAAGCCGAGCTCCGCTGACACTTTTGCCCGCTCCCCAATCAGCTCGTTCACCGTCCAGCCGGGATATTTGTACGAGGGGCCCAAGTCGCCGCAGAGCAAATTTCCCAGATACCTCGCATACTGCGCCGACAGCGGACGGTCCAATCCGTAATGAGTCTCCAATTGCGCCTTCACCGCCTCCGGTAGCGCCTTTTCCTGGTCAAATGGGCCACCGGGGACAAAGCGCACCATGAAAAAGACCACCGTCGCCACCACCCACAGCACCGGGATCATTTCCCCCGCCCTCCGGAGAACGAACCGCCACATGGCAAAGATTACCGCCCTCCCTTTTCCTTGTCCGCCTGCACCTGCGCCTCCAGCTCCTCAATCGTCGCCGGACGCCCCAACGTGCCGCCTCCCAAACGGCGGTTCACCTCCCGGTATTCCGCCGGCGTCAGCGCGTTGTTCTGCTGCAGTCGCTCCTGCCGCTCCGCCTCCATTTCCCGCATGTTCCGATCCACGTCCTTGTTGCTGCTGTCGTCGAAAAACGGGACGAGGATACAACCGGACAGCCAGGGAAACACACAAAGCAGGGACAGGGCGGCAAGCAGCGAACGCATGTCGCGCAGCCTGTTGTTCCTCCGCAGTCGCGCAATCCCGAAAACGCCGTTTGCTTTCCCATCCGGCCCTTTCAACTTCCATTCATGGCTTCCCGCTCTTCCTCCGCCGCTTCCACCCATCCTTCCGACAACCGCACCGCCCGGCTCATCCTCAACGCCCTGCCCAACATCGGCCCCATCTCCTGCCGCCGGATGCTCGCCCACTGTCACGATTCCCCCGCCGCCATTTTTCTCCTCTCCCGCCAGCAACTCCTCGCCATCAAGGGAATCGGCCCGGCCATCGCCGACACATTGCTCAACTGGCGCAGCTTTTTTAATCCCTCCGCCGAGGAGGAAAAAATGGCCCAACGCAACCTGCGCTTCGTCACGCCCGAGGATGGCGAGGCCTACCCGCCTTTGCTCCGCGAGACTTACGACCCTCCGCTCGGGCTTTACGTCGCGGGCAATTTCCGCTGGCACGATCGCACCATCGCCATCGTCGGCAGCCGCCGCACCACGCCTTACGGTCGCGCCATGGCCCGTTCCCTGGCCGCCGGTCTTGCCGCGGCAGGCTGGTGCGTGGTTAGCGGGCTGGCCCGGGGTATCGACACCGCTGCGCATCAGGGCGCGTTGGACGCCGGGGGCGCAACAACCGCTGTGCTGGGCTGCGGGCCCGACATCGTTTACCCGCCCGAAAATCTCGACCTGCTCCGCGCCATTACCGAACAGGGCGCAGTCTTCAGCGAATTTCCTTTGGGGCGCTCCGCCGACAAACAAACTTTTCCCATGCGCAACCGAATCGTCGCCGGCATGTCCCGCGCCACCTTGGTCATCGAGTCCGATCTCAACGGGGGCAGCATGATCACCGCCCGCATGGCCGCCGACCAAAACCGCCTGGTCTGCGCCCTGCCGGGCCGCGCCGACCACGCTACCAGCCGCGGCTGCCACGCGCTGATCCGCGAGGGCGCAACCCTGGTCACTTCGGTCGAGGAAATTCTGGAGGAACTGGGCGAGGCACCCGCCGCCCAGGGCGAGCTTCCTCTCGGCCCCGTCGGCACACGTCCCGAGCTTTCCGCCGCAGAGGAAAATCTCTGGCAACACTTCACCGACGGCTCCGCCCACTCGCCCGACACCCTCGCCGATCGCACTGCGCTCCCGGTCGCCAACCTCATGGCCACATTGCTCGCACTCGAGCTCAAAAACCTTCTCATCAAAAATTCCTCCGGCCGCTATGAGGCCGCCCCGCGCACCGTCCGGCAGTAAGCATTGCGGGGAAAGGAAAAGCCCTCGCAGGACACCCGTCTCCGCGGCATTTTCACACCCCTTCACCCCGTAGAGCCTCCGCTTCCGAAGCCCAAACTCCAGCGACAAGACTTCCCATGCCGCGTTCCTATTGCAGCCCCATAGCAAAAACCATTTTCCCCGCGCTGCCCGCCGCCTATCCCTTTTCGTCCGGCACTTTTTCCTCCCGCAAAAATCGCTGGTAAATCAGCGAGGCACCAATGGCCATCAGCGCGGTGCCGATCAGGGCGGCGATGCGGTAAAGATTCGCCAAACTGGCCAGATCCGCCACAAACAGCTTGAGCAACGTCACGCCGAGCAAGGCCAGCCCCGCGTAACGGGCCAGCGGAATCCGCCGCCACATTCCCACCACCACCAGGGCCAGCGCGAAAGCTCCCCAAGCTAGGGTGAAACTCATCCCGCGCGCAAATGCCTCCGCGTCCCGGGCCACAAAAACTTCCCACGGGTTTCCTCCTGCATTCACCGCAAAATAGTCGGCAATCTCCATGTTCACCAAGATGAACGCCAGCAACACCGCACCGCCGCGCAAAAGCCCGGGAACCTGCTGGTGCCAGCGCAAACTTTCCTCCGCCCGCGCCAGCAACCAGGCCACTGCAAGAAAGCCCCCAATCGCCACGCCATAGACATACAGGTAAACATTCCAAACCGGCCACCCGCTGCCCCACGCCGCCACCAATTCCTCCGCGCCCACGCTCAACCGGAAAAATACCGTCGCCAACAATCCCAGCGCCACCCCGCTCAATCCGCGATGCGGCACCTTGCGCATCAACCCGCACAGCGCCACCGCTTCCAGCGTCCAGGCCACCGTCAACCACTGCCGCTCCAGTTGCTCGCCCAGCGCCAAGGTGACAAAAAACAGCGCCACCCCGCCAAGCCAAGCCAGCAAACGACTCCGCGCTGCGCCATTTTCCTCCGGCAAATTCTTCGCCAGCAACCACCCGGCGCCCGCCACCGGCAACGCCAGCAGCAACGCCAGCAAACCGGGTGCCTGTGCCGGAAAAATTTCCTCCGCGCCGCAGCGCAGCAGGGGATAATGCAGGGGCAGCGACAACGCCGCCGCACCCCAAATTCCACGTGCCGCCAGCCATTCGCGCCAGCGCGCCAGCGGCACCGCCAGCCAGAACAACCCCAACCCCAGGCTCCAGCCAAACACCAACCAGACACTCGCACCCGGCCAGTTTGCCACCATCCAAATGCCTTCAACCAGCAACGTCCCCAGCAAACCGATCCATTGCAAACAAGGTCGCCGCAGACCATGCAGCGCCCCAGCCAGCAACAGTCCCAAAAATGTCAGCGTGCAAAAAATCGTTGTCGGATCCGGCAGGGAAATCAGCCCCGCCGCCAGCGCCAGCAACAGATACGGCATCAGACACGCCCCCAGCCCCGCCACCGCAATCACGCCGCTGTGTCGCGGCGAAACTTCCCGCAGTTTCCCTTGCGCCAGCACCAACGGCACAATGCCGTGAATCACCCCATAAGCCACCAGCACCGGCAACACCAACCAAGAGGGCCACTCGTCTGGGCTCACAATCCACACGCCCAGTCCCAGCGCAGTCAGCAACGCCAGCCCCGGCAACACCAGCGCCGTTCCCCGCTCCTTCCACGCCACCGCCAAGGGCGGCACTCCCGCGAACAAAAGAAAGCCGAGCGCCAGCGGCTCCTGCAGCCTCGCCAGGGCATCCACCCCCGCCAGCAGCGCCAGCACCGACAGGCCCGTCGCCGTCCACGCCATCGTGCGCCGCGGTCCAGACGCACCGCAAAGCAAAGTTCCTCCGAGATGCAGCAGGGGAAATCCGCCCGCCACCACCAACGGGATCAACACTTCCGGACGCGCCGCGTAAACCGATCCGTAGGGCCAGACATACCGGACAATCCAGCCAAAATACAGCACCGCAAAACCCAGCCCGGCCAGCGGCGGCAGCCATCGCCAGTTGAGCCGTCCACTGCAGCCAAGCACGCCCACCGTCAGCAACGTCAAGTAGCCAAAGAGTCCTCCGGGGGAATCGTTTCCGGTGCTCACCAGCACCGGCGTAAAAAACCCGGCCAACAATCCCAGCGCCGCCACCACTTGCGCCCGCATCAACCCCGCCAAGGAAAATGCCGCCACGGTCAGCCCAAGCAGTAACCCAAATGTCACGGCCGGCGTAAACAGCGGGAAATGGTAAAATCCACGACAAGCATAGATCACCGCAAAGAGTGTCACCACGCCGGTCCCGGTCAGCGTCTGCATGGTGGTGCGATACACCGTATTCCGAAAGCACACCCCGCCTCCGACCAGGCCCAGCCCGAGAATTCCTCCGCCCAGCACCCGCACCCAAGGTGGAATCCAGCCGCGCTGAAAGGATTCAATGGTCAGATAAACCAGCCCCAAAAACAAAGCGAACCCGCCCACCCAAGCAATCAGCTTGGTCCCCAAAAACTGTTCCCACTCGATGGCTTTCTTGCCCGAAAATTTCTCCTGCCGCACCTCGCCCCGCACACCAATGGGAATTTCCTCCGCCGCAAGTTCCTTCGCGCCCGCCAGCTGCCCCCGAACATCCCGCCCGGATTCTTCCGAACGTCGTCCCACGGGCATCGGCAAAGGCGGCGGTGGCAACATCACCGGTGGCAATTCCGGCGGCCCATGCCCGCGCCCCCCTCCCTCTCCCGGGAAATTTTCCGGCGCGCCCAGTTTCCCCGCCCTCATTTCCCCCCTCAACTCCTTTAGCTGCCGCAGCGCTTCCACCGCCTTTCCTCGGGCCGACAAAGCCAGCGCCAACGCCACGAATGGCAGGCAAAGAACGAGCAGTCCGAAAAAAAACATCAGGTCATGCATGGCGAATTGGTTGCGGAAAAACTTATACCACAAAAAAAAAGAAAAGGACAATTGATGTTTTCAATCCCGTCCCTCGTTCCAGTCAATGAATGCCCCAAGGCAACAACGGCCTTTTTTCTGCGGCCCGCAACACCACCCGCCAGCACCGCAAGGCCTTCGCGACCGCCAATGATTTTTCAAAGGAAACTCCCGGTTGGAAAATTTTCCCAAAAATTTCTCCGCCTTCATCTTCCCTAAAGGTTCCGCCTGCTATAGTGGCAGCAGAAAACTTTCCTCATGCCACGACTTTCTCCCAGACATTTCCTCGCCGCCGCCGCACTGCTCGCCCTCGGCGGCTGTGCCTACACGCCGGAAGACCCGGCCGCGGCCGCCGACTCCGGCGGCGGGATGACGCCCGTGGTGGAGCCCGTCCCGGTGCCCCGGGGCAGCATGCCCGTGGGCACCAGCGCGCTCGGC
>CALNBE010000023.1 GCA_937874455.1 uncultured Opitutia bacterium
GATTGACTTGGGTCAATCGGCGGCCCCTAGGAAGTCGCCAGCGCTGTATTATTGCGAGCGGGAAGTGCTGATTTTTATCTATCGGTTAAAATCCCTATCACTGCTATTTCAAATGAGTTATTGCATTTTGCTCTCACCTGAAATCCCCCTCTCCGCCTAGTCCTACACCTGCTCCCAAAAGCGCACATCCCCATCGCCGACGATCTCCAAGCCGGAACCGGGATCCTTTTCCAGTAGGGCCACATGCCCATGGTTTTCCGCACAATATTCTTCCGTTTCCTCCCGGGAAAAAACGAAGAACGCGGTTGAAAGCGCATCGGCGTCCGCCGCCGAACTGGCGAGGGATCGAACCAAATCCAGCCGGGTCACCACCATTCCTGTGCGCGGATCAACCAGATGGGTGGGCTGCATTTCGGTGCCAGAACTGCTCAGCGCCTGCCTTACCAACGCAATCGGAGGAAATGCTCCTTTTTCTCCGCCAAACCCAATTTTCCAGCCGGGTCGCCCCGTCGGCGCGTCCAGCGCCAGAATGGTGCTGCCTCCTGCACTCAACAGTGCGCGGGAGACATCCCAATCCTCCTCCAAAAACTTTCCCATCATATCCAAAGCGAACCCCTTGCCGATCGCGCCCAAGTCGAGCTTGCTCCCCGGCGTCACGCAAAGCGCAGCATGTCTGTCAGGATCAAGGGAAATTTTCCCCTGACAATGCTCCTGCCAGGCGGCTTCCCAATCAGGATTTCCCTCCACATCGGCCAATGGCACCGGTTGCGCTTTCCAAAAATCGATCAACCGGCCCGCCGCCGGATCAAACGCCCGGCCAGTGCGCTGCGCCATGTCTGCCGCCACCGCCAGACAATCCCAGGCGTCGCAATCCAGCACGTATTCCTCGCCCGCCGCCAACGCGTTGACCCTGGCAATGTCGCTGGAGGGAACAAAACGGCTTAACCGTTGCTCCAACCGGTCGAGAAGTTTAAAAGCCTCCTGCGCCACACTTTCCGCATAGTCAGGAGTCTTTTCATCGATAATGAGCGTGAAATAAGTGTGCATGGCCTCATGGTGAAAGCGATGCAGCTGGCCAGCTGGTTGGGCGTCATTCATTGGGTTTTCCCGATCGTTGGGCAATGGAACGTTGAAGCAAATCCTCCCGCACCCGCATTTGCAAAAGCACATTGGGCCGCAAGCCGACGAAATCATGCACGTAAGGCACATCAGCCTGCCCGGCCACCACCGGCTCCCAGTGTGCATCCGTGATGACCAGAGCCGCGTTTACCGGCACGGCGGGATCCGGGGTTAGCGGAGGGAAAAACTCGCTGCGCCAGGCGCGAAAATACCACGGCAAGGGCCAGTATTCCTCCGCGAAAACCTGTATCTTAAATGACTCCGGATCCGCCACCGCAGCAAGACGGCCGGCCAGCTCCCGCACCCGCTCCATCTCTCCGGTCGCATGCACATAGGCCATGGGGTTGCGCTCGTCGGTGGCGAAACGGTGGGCAAAGAAACGCGCCGACCGGCCGAGATAAAAAACCCCGACCAAGCACAATCCCGCGCCGACCCAGGCGGGAATCCGCCGCCGGGCAAAGTGCTGCCACAGGCCGGCATAGCCAAAGCCCGCCGCCAGCCAAAGCGGCGGCAGCACGCCGAGGAGCAACCAGGGAGTCTTGTAGGCGATCAACGAATACAGGACATACAAAATCCCCCCGGACAACAACGCAAACCACGCCACAGCCCTTTCCTCCGCGTCACGAATGGTCCGCCCCCACAATTGCGGGAGCAGCAGCAGGCAACCGAGGCCGGTGAGCAGTTCCCGCAAACCAAATTTGCTGCCAAAGAGCACCTGAAAATACCATCCGAAAGACTTGTCATGCGGACCGCCCGAAGTTTTCCCCCAGTAGCCCGCATAGGCGGTCACTGCGTCAATCACCCCGCGGGGATGGCTGCCGAAGGAGGAATAAAACAGCCCGGTGACCACGAGGAGCGCCACCGCCAAGCCCAGCCAGGGCGTCTGCCGTCGCCAGAAAAACCCTTCGCCGCCAGAAAAATTTCCTTTGCTCCGCCACGCCACCAGCAATCCGGCCGTCCCGGTCGCTGCCGCCATCAGCACCCACGTTTCCTTCAGCGCCACCGCCAGCCCCAGCAAGGCCCCCGCCGCCACCGCCAGCCCCCAGCGCCGCCGGGGAGAATCATCCGGATGCCGCCACAGGCGCCAGCACAGGGGCAGCGCGGCCCAGAAACAGCAGACAAAAAGGGTCTCCTGAATGAAGTAGCGGGCATAATAGACCGCCATCGGCGAGGCCACTGCGAGGGCGACGGTCACAAAAATCACTTTGCGCCGCACCCCGCATTTTCCCCACAGCAACGGCGTCAGCGCCAGCAGCAGCCCAAAAAATGCGGGCAGGCTGCGCAAGGATTCCTCAGTCATCCGGGCAAAGGAAGTTTCCCCCGCCAGCCGGCACACTCCCGCCGCAAGGTAATACATGGCCGGGCCGTGGTGATCCACCGGATCGTACACGTAACCACTGCCAGTCAGCAGCTGCGCCACTTTGTAAGCCTGCACCGCCTCGTCGGTATGCATGGGTTTTTCCGCCAGCCGCTCGAAGCGCAGGAAGCCCGCCACCCCGACGAGGAGCACGAGCAACAGAACGTAAACGATCGGCAGATGACGGCGCACGGGCTAATAGAACAAGCAGTGGGCGAAAGTGTGCCAGACAAATCCGCCCCGCCGGAAAAACAGAAGGCCCGGAGCGCGCAAGGGCGTTCCGGGCCGCAGAGAAAAGAGCCGCTGCTTTTTTCTTAACGCGCTGGGACAAACCGCGCCACGAAGCCTCCCACCTTGCGCATCTCCACGGTCAGGGTGTCGTTGGCCATCACCGTCCGCTCGGAAACTTTCCAATCATCGGGCTTCTCCATGCTGTCCTCAATGAGAATGGCCTTGTAGGTCACGCCGCGCTGGAGGAAGTCGAGCTTGATCGTTTCCTTGCGCGGCTCCTTCCCGTTAATCACGCCAACATACCAGGTCTTGCCGCTGCGGCGGGCGAACGGTGCCAGGACGCCAATCTCCGCGTCGGGCAGCACCACGGTTTCGTCCCACACTGCGGGGAAGGTTTTGAGCACTTCCCGCTGGAGGGAACCGGCTGGCGCGGCGGCCCGGATGTCATGCGGATTGCTCACCACGTGCTGCACGGAGGAAGTGTAAACGATCAGCTGGGCCAGATGGAGCGGCCAACTTGGGTTGCCGTAACGGGCTTGATCATGGCCAAAGTAACCGGGCGTATAGTCGCCGTGCCCCGCGACGAGCCGGGTGAAGGGCAGCGCAGTCGAATGCACAGGGCCCACTTGATTTTGCTCCAGGCCAAAAATGCCTTCGCGCGACATTTCGTTCGGCCAGGTAAAAGGTTCACCGCTGGGGGGATTCGCGCCGTGATAGTTGATCATCAGCTTGTTTTCCGCGCCGATGCGCAGCCCGGCGTCATAAAAGCGGAGGCGGTCCTGCGAATCGCGGTCCATGAAGTCGATCTTCAGGCCGACCACGCCGATGGAGGCGGCCTTTTGGAAAAACTCGCGCATCCGCTTGTAGTCCCCCTCGGGGTTGTTAAAGCCGCCGCGCTCCCAATGGCGCCAAATCCAGATCTTCACACCCTTCTTTTTCCCGTACTTTACCACGTCCTCCAGCATGTCCCAGTAGGATTTCCCCTCGGGGGCCTTCCAGTGCTCGTAGCCTTCGTCCACCAGGTGGTATTCAAAGCCAAATTCCGAGGCCATGTCGATGAAGTCGAGCTGGTCCTGATAGTGCGCGCCGCGGGTGGCCCACCAAGTCCAGGCGGAACGGCCGGGTCTAATCCAGTCCGTGCGCAGACCCTTGGGGAAAAGCTTCTTGTCAGGTTCCGGCACCACTGCGCCAACAATGTCGCTGTTCACCAAGGTATTCAAATCCTTGGCGGCGATGATGACGCGCCACGGGGTTTTGTCGGATTTTTTCCCGATATCAAATCCGCCGCGATTATGGAAATACAGGACGTCGATCTGGGTTTCGCTGACAAACGCGTATTTGATCCCGCACCAGTCAAGGTTGAAGTTTCCCGCCTCCTGCAGCAAGAGATAGGTTTTGTCCGGCAAAATGGCCGTGATCGGCCCTTCGCGGAGAAAAGAACGGTAGGGATTGTTTCCCCAGTCGCCGGTCCAGCGGCTGAGTTCCTCCGCAGCGGGCACCTTGAAGTCGCTCATCTTGTTTGCCCGGAAAGTGCCCTCCGAACTCCACAAGGCCGAGGGGCTTTCCTGGTTCCAGATGATCGCGTCCTTCGGCATACCATAACCGGTGGATTCGCTGTTTACCCTGGATTTTTCCTTTGCGGAAAACTCATAGCGAAAAGCCACGCCGTCGTCGAACACCCGCACCCGGAGCGTTTGGCCGCCGCTCAAACCCTGAACTTGGTATTCCATAAAGCTGACTTTGGCCTGACTTTTCACGCCGTTGACCGGGAATATCCGGGTCTGTGGCCGACGCGAAGACACCACCGTCAGATCCTTCACATCCTTCCCGCTGTCCACCCCGTCAATTGTCAGCCCCAGGGGCGCCCAGTGCAGCAGCGTGGACGACTGCCGGGCCAGCGCGTAGCCAGCCCTCCCGTCCTTGAGCGAGACCTCCATGGTCAGCGCGCCGTCGGGGCTTTTTAATTGAACTTGCTCCGCTGCCGTCAGCATGGGGATGGCCAACAGCGCCGCCAAAACGAGTGAAGGAAAACGCATAGGTATTTAAAGAACCACAATCCCGTCCAAAGTTCCATCCATAACAGGCTTATCTCATATCCATTTGGCACAATCGATTCTTAATCGTTAAATTGCCCCAGCTGTCACAATAAGGGCGGCCCCTCCGCAGAAGCAAATTCGGCATCCCAACGAATCGTCTTCCCAAGAATACACCGCCAGCCCGACCGGCCTTCCCCAACCATTTCCCCGCCCAAAACACAAATTTCCTCCGCGCCATCGCCCCCCTTTCAGCAACCCAACCGCCCGACAAAGCATGCCCCAAAGCCATCTTGCCGAAGGCGGTGATCGCAAAAAATCCTTTGACCATTCTCCAAAAAATCCCATCCGAGGCCAAAACTCATCTTTATGAAACTCACCCACCAACCCCGCGTCGCGCTGGTCACCGGTGCCGGTCGCGGCATCGGCAAAGCCATTGCCGAGGCCCTCGCCGCCGACGGGCACACCGTCCTCTGCGTTTCCAAAAACCCTTCCTCCTGCGGAGGCGTCGCTGACGCCATCACCGCCGCCGGCGGCAAGGCCAAAGCCTACCCGGTCGATGTCGCCGATCCCGCCGCCGTCGCCCAAGCCTGCGAGGCCATCCTCAAGGAATTCGAAACCGTTGACATCCTCGTCAACAACGCCGGCATCACCAAGGACGGCCTGCTGATCCGCATGAGCGACGAGGACTGGGGCGACGTCATTTCCACCAACCTCTCCAGCGCCTTCTATTGGGTTAAAGGGCTCGTCCGCCCAATGACGCGCAAACGCTGGGGCCGCATCGTCAACATCGGCTCCGTCGTCGGCCGCATCGGCAATCCCGGTCAGGCCAACTATGCCGCCGCCAAAGCCGGCATGCACGGCCTCACCATGTCGCTGGCCCGCGAATTCGCCTCCCGCAACATCACCGCCAACACCGTCGCCCCCGGCTTCATCACCACCGACATGACGGACAAGCTCACCGACGAGCAAAAAGATGTAATCAAGAAAACTGTTCCACTGCAACGCTTTGGAACCACAAACGACATCGCCGCCCTCGTCGATTTCCTCGTCTCCGAAAACGCTGGCTACATTACCGGCCAAGTTTTTTCAGTTGACGGCGGCATGGCGATGTGATGCCAGTTGCCGCTACTCTTAACCACTTTGCCACGAAACTTAACCTCCAACCCTTTCACTAATCATGACCGAAAAAACACTGGAACAACGCGTCAAAGAAATCGTCGTTAATCAGCTCAACGTGAATGAAGAACAGGTGACCCCGGCCGCCTCCTTCATGAACGACCTCGGAGCCGACTCCCTCGACACCGTCGAGTTGGTGATGGCCTTCGAAGAAGAGTTCAAGGACGAGATCAAAGGCGAAATCCCTGAGTCGGACGCTGAAAAACTTCAGACCGTCGGACAAGTCATCGAATACATCAAAGAAAAGTCCGGCCAGGCCTAATCCTGCTGCTGCCTTTTCTGATTAAGAAAAACCTGCCACCCGGCAGGTTTTTCGTTTTTCCTTCCCTCGCGGGTGTGTCTCACTGAGGCGCAGCCTGTGACAAGCTGGCACTGATTTCCTTCGCATCCACCGCATTCCGGCGAACAGGCCGCTAGGGACGAAATTCACTTCTAATTTTAAATAAGATACTTACAGGTCAAATATTCTCCTTGGCATCCCTTCTGCATAGAAACAACCTCGTTTTTAACTTATACCATGGCAAAAGAAAAATCCTCCTCCAAATCCAGCACCGTCCGCGTGCAGCCTCTCGGTGATCGCGTGCTCCTGCAACGCGCCGAAGTCGCCGAAGAAATCAAGGGCGGCATCATCATCCCCGACTCCGCCAAGGAAAAGCCGCAGGAAGCCACCGTCGTGGCCTTGGGCACTGGCAAAACCGACAAGGATGGCAAAACCGCCGCCTTCGACGTCAAGGTCGGAGACCGCGTGCTCATCGGCAAATACGCCGGCACCGAAGTCAAGGTGGACGACGCCGAATACATCCTCCTGCGTGAGGACGAAATCCTCGCCGTCATCGGTTAACCCATTCCAAACAAAAATTTAACAATCAACTCTCAACACAACCATGTCCAAAAAACAAATCCTGTTTGATGAAGCCGGCCGTCGCAAAGTCCTCGCTGGCGTTTCCACTCTGGCCAAGGCCGTCAAGGTCACCCTCGGCCCCAAAGGTCGGAATGTGATGATCGACAAGAAATTCGGTGCCCCGAAAGTCACCAAGGACGGCGTCACCGTCGCCAAGGAAATCGAGCTCAAAGATCCCTTTGAAAACATGGGGGCCCAGATGGTCAAGGAAGTCGCCTCCAAGACCGCCGACAAAGCGGGTGACGGGACCACCACCGCCACCGTGCTCGCCGAGGCCGTTTACCGCGAGGGCCTGAAGACCGTCGCCGCCGGGGCCAACCCGATCTTCGTTAAGCGCGGGATCGAAAAAGCCACCGAGGCCGCCATCGCCCAACTCGCCAAGATCTCCAAGAAGATCAAGACCCCGGAGGAAATCAAACAAGTCGCCACCGTCTCCGCCAACTGGGACAACTCCATCGGCGAAATTATCTCCGAGGCCATGAACCGCGTGGGCAAAGACGGCACCATCACCGTCGAAGAAGCCAAAACCATCGAAACCACCCTCGACGTCGTCGAAGGGATGCAGTTCGACAAGGGCTACCTTTCCCCGTATTTCTCCACCAACACCGAATCGCTGGAAGCTGTTCTGGAAGACACCTTTATCCTGCTTTACGAAAAGAAGGTCAGCAGCATGAAGGATCTCCTGCCCATCCTGCAGGAAGTCGCCAAGGCCGGCAAACCGCTCCTCATCATCGCCGAGGACATCGAAGGCGAAGCCCTCGCCACCCTCGTGGTCAACAAGCTCCGCGGCACCATCAATGTCTGCGCCGTCAAGGCTCCGGGCTTCGGTGACCGCCGCAAGGCCATGATGGAAGACATCGCCATCCTCACCGGCGGCAAATTCATCACCGAAGACCTCGGCATCAAACTCGAATCCATCTCCGTCGCCGACCTCGGCAAGGCCAAGCGCGTCGTCGTTGACAAGGAAAACACCACCATCATCGAAGGTGCCGGCAAGTCCGCCGATATCCAAGGCCGCGTGAAACTGATCCGCCGCCAGATCGACGAAACTTCCTCCGACTACGACCACGAAAAGCTCCAAGAGCGCCTCGCCAAGCTGGCCGGCGGCGTCGCCGTCATCCAGGTCGGTGCCGTCACCGAAACCGAACTCAAGGAAAAGAAAGACCGCGTGGACGACGCGCTGCATGCCACCCGTGCCGCCGTTGAAGAAGGCATCGTCCCCGGTGGCGGTGTTGCCCTGCTCCGCACCATCAACGCCATTGAAGCCGTGGTGAACGAACTCGAAGGCGACGAAAAGACCGGTGCCCTCATCGTCCGCAAGGCCGTGGAAGAACCGCTGCGCACACTCTGCGAAAACGCCGGGGTCGAAGGCTCCCTCGTGGTCCGCGAAGTCCTCCAATCCAAGGGTTCCACCGGCTACAATGTCGCCACTGGCAACTACCAGGATCTGGTCGCCGCCGGCGTGGTTGACCCCACCAAGGTCACCCGCACCGCCCTCCTCAACGCGACTTCCGTCGCCGGTCTGCTCCTCACCACCGAGGCGCTCATCACAGACCTGCCCGAGGACAAGCCCGCTCCGGCTGCGCCCGAAGGCATGGGCGGCATGGACTACTAATTCCAAGCCCGCATCAAGGCCGCAAAGGAAATTTCCCCCGCGGCCTTCTCCAAAACCCCGCCACTCGCTGGCGGGGTTTTTTGGCAAAAAGTGCCCCCGCCATCGCCAGCTACGCCTCCCACGCAAAGGAAAATGCCCGACACTGTTTTGCACCCGGAGGAAATGGAGAAGTCGAAAACCACGAATAGACCCGAATCAACCCGAATTTCCTTTGCGCGCGCGGTGTTCCTCCGCGCCCTTGCATTGAAAAAAATCCATCCTCTGCCTTGGAGGACAACCGAAGCTCTGGCATCCCTTCGGCTACCGAAAAGGGGAATTTCTCCTCGACGACAGGGCGAAGGAAAAATCTTGAAAAAGAGCTGGGGCGGTGTCATGCAGCCGTTGTTTCCTTCTAGCCGCACTACCCGCAAAGGAAAATTCCCGTTCACTAACCCCTTTTAAAATCACGCTTTCCCCATGCCCAAGCCGTTTTTCCTCACCTCCGAATCGAACTTGATACCGATTCCCGGCTATAGCTTTGTCCCCATGTGATGGAGAAGTGCTGTGTTTCTGACGGAAAAATTCGCGCTCGGGCTAACTTTAAAAAATAATACAATGCTTAAAAAAATAACCCAAAAAATCCTTTTAACTGGGATAATTTTCTTTCTCGTTGCTGGATGTGTCAACGAGGTCGAGCAAGAGAATGCTATAGTCCTTGATGGGTATAAGTATTCAACAAGCGTGACATTGAAGAAAAATGCGGATGGTGATTATGTTTTGGAAGGAGAAATCAGTGAATTGTTGACAGGGAGCGCTAAGAAGTCCCCAGCGATTAGCATGGGAATGCACGAGTTTCCACTGGATCAACGCACCGATGAAAACGCTAAACTATGGGCGATTCCTGCCTTGCTTGTCGGTGATGAAGTCGAACCCTCGCCTCAAAGCCTCGTCTTCGGATTGATTTCGGAACAAGGCCCAGTACTTTGTAAGCTGCCTGTTGAGGGAGGGGTGAAAATTGAAATGCCCTTGGATAATTTTGTAAGCCAGAACTTTTGCGTAATTTTCTATCAAGAGAAGGCAGTGTCACTGGACGCTTGCTATTATTAGGGCCAAGCGGGAGACCGTTGAGCGAATGTCACTCGAAAAGCTTTGTATTAAAGATTGATAACTCAAAAGGGAGCCAGAGTAAAAGCCAAAGTCTTTCTTTAGAAAAAAAACTAAAGTGGTTGAAACAGAGGCACGGTTCTTCTCGTAGTAGGGATGGAGTGTCGATTTTCTGCGAAATTGATGATTTTGGAAATATACGAATTAGATTGAAAAACAAAACAGATAAAGATGTTGAAATTCCATTTCGAAAATTTGTATCTAGTGACGAAGTAACAGGAAGAGGGTTTTCAGAAATAGATAAAGTGGTAATGTTTGTGCTTATTTCTGAGGAAACCGGTGAGATAGAGGCATCTTTTTTCCCAGTATCTAATGATGGTAAACAATCTTTTGTTAAAAACATTGTTTTATCGGGGGGGGTGGAGGTTGAGGTTAAGTTTTCTGTAAAAGATTTTTTTAAAGTGAAATCATATCGTCCATTTAAATTGATTTCCCTTGAGGATTATCTAAAAGACCGCACTGCCCCTGTTGTTTTTTATCGCGTTAGAATTGAAGAGCGTAGAAGAAACCCATACTATTATAATTATCTAATCAGTGATATTGTAATGAATCCACAGGACATGCGCCCACAGGCTACCCAATCTCATTAGGTGTGCCAACTATCCCGCCAGGAGTCACAAAAGGTGCCAGGCACTTTTCTCGACAAGGCAAAGGAAAAATCTTGAAAAAGAGCTGGGGCGGTGTCACTCAGCCGTTGTTTCCTTCTAGCCGCACTACCCGCAAA
>CALNBE010000024.1 GCA_937874455.1 uncultured Opitutia bacterium
GTTGGTCCAGCGCACCCGCCAGTACATCGAGCAGCATATCGACGAATATTTTGTTTACGAAATCGACGACAGCGTAATCGGCTGCGCCTGCCTGCGAAAATTCGCCGACAAGCGGATCATGGAGGTCGGCTCCGTTTACGTGCAGTCCTTCTATCAGGATCGCGGTGTCGGGAAAAAGCTGGTCGAATACGCCGAGCTGAAGGCCGCCGAGGCCGGAGCCGCAAAACTCTTTGCGCTCACCACCCAAAGCCACGCTTTCTTCCGCAGTGTCTGCGGGTTCGACGACGGCACGCTGGAGGATTTGCCCCGCGAGCGCCGCGCCGAGGTGAAAAACAACGGACGCAATTCGCGCATTCTCCTCAAGCGGCTCGCCGCTGGCCGCCCTCGCGTTTCCCGCAAAAAAAGCGCATGAGCCTCCCGGCCGCCATTGTCTTCTACGATGGCGAATGCGCCTTCTGCCAGCGTTCGGTGCAATTCATCCTGCGCCACGAACGCGCGCCGCTGTTTTCCTTTGCGTCGCTGCAATCCGCCCTCGCCTCCCGGTTGCTCGCGGAACGCGGGGGGAAATTTTCCTCCGCGCCCGAGAGCGTCGTGGTGCTGTGCGACGAAAAACTTTTCCTCCGCGCCGATGCCGCCCTGCAAATCGTCCGCCACCTGCGCTGGCCCTGGCGCGCGCTGAATTTTCTCCGCGTTTTTCCCCGCCCCCTCCGCGATGCGGCCTACGATTTTCTCGCCACCCGGCGGCACAAAATTTTTCCAGACAAACCCGCCTGTCCCCTGCCTACCGAAGCCCAGCGCGCTCGCTTTCTCTCCGACGAAATTTCCTCCGGCCCCGCTTGAGGATTGCTCCGCGCCGCCGGAGTTGTTTGCTCCCCCGCATTTCCCTCAGCCGTGCAAGACCATCCCGAGCAAGGACTCCGCAAAGTCCCGAAGAAATTCAATCCAACGCCCTTCGCCTACCATCAGGAAATCGAGGTCGAAATCGATACCCTGACCAATCTCGGCGACGGCCTCGGGCGCGTGGACGGCTGGGTGGTGATGATTCCCTTCGCCCTGCCGGGGGAAAAAGTCCTGGCCCGCGTCTGGCACAACGCCGCCAATTTCTCCCGCGCCGATTTGCTCCGCGTCCTGCGTCCTTCGCCCGACCGGATCGAGCCGCGCTGCCCGCTTTTCGGCGAATGCGGCGGCTGCCAGTATCAAAATCTCGCTTACACCGCGCAACTGGAGTGGAAAACCAGCACCATCGCCGATTTGCTCCGCCGGCTCGGCGGCATCGAAGCCCCGGTCAATCCCTGCCACGGCTCGCCGCGTGAATTTCATTACCGCTCAAAAATCACCCCGCACTTCCAATTCCCCCGCAGTGACAATTTCCCCATCGGCTTTCTCGCCGTTAACCAGCGACAAAAGATCATCGACATTCCCGCCTGCCCCATCGCCACCGAGGCGATCAACGCCGCCCTGCCCGCCATCCGCGACGACGCCCGCCGACACCGCGCCCGCTACAAGCGCGGCGCCACCCTGCTCCTCCGCGAGGCCGCCGAGGGCGTGATCACCAACCCCAAGCAAACCGTTACCGAGCGCGTCGGTCCGCTGGCGTTGCAATTCCTCGCGGGGGATTTTTTCCAAAACAATCCTTTCATCCTGCCGGAATTTGTCGATTACGCGATCCGCCAGGCGCACCAGCCGCCCTGCCGTTTCCTTGTCGACACCTATTGCGGCTCGGGGCTCTTCGCCCTTTCCGCCGCGCGAATTTTCGAACAGGTGCTGGGTATCGAGGTGAACGCCGACGCGGTCAAAAAGGCGGCGGAAAACGCCCGGCGCAACAGCATCGCCAACTGCCGGTTTGTCGCCGGCAGCGCGGAGGAAATTTTTGCCAAAGTCACCACGCCCGCCGCCGAGACTGCCGTGCTTATCGACCCGCCGCGCCGGGGTTGCGACACGGTTTTCCTCGACCAACTTCTTGCCTACGCGCCGCGCCGCATCGTTTACGTCTCCTGCGGGCCCGATACCCAGGCGCGTGACTTGAAGCCGCTGCTCGCGGCGGGCTACCAAATCGCCGACGTCCAGCCCTTCGACCTTTTCCCGCAGACTCGCCACATCGAGAACATCGTCACCCTGGCCCGCGAATAGGAGACCTTTGGCGCAAAGGAAAACCAGTGCGAAAACCACCGATGCGGACCGATTGTTGAAAGTTTTTTTGAAAGAAAAAGCGCGGGGAAAACCCCGCAGACAATCCCTCCAAATATCCGTG
>CALNBE010000025.1 GCA_937874455.1 uncultured Opitutia bacterium
CCTCCCTTTCCATCGAGAAAAAAATCCGTTACAGCCGCCCCCCCCGCCTGCCGCAAATCGGCGAGGCCGGACAGCTCCGCCTGCGCCAGTCCCGCGTGCTCCTTCTCGGCGTCGGCGGTCTCGGCTCCCCCGCCGCGCTTTACCTCGCCGCCGCCGGTGTCGGCACCCTAGGCCTCGCCGACCCCGACACCGTCACCCTGCACAACCTGCAACGGCAAATTCTCTTCCGCGAAGAAAATGTCGGCCAAAGCAAAATTTCCTCCGCCACCGCCGCGCTCCTTTCGCTCAACTCCGCCACCCAAATCATTCCCCACCCCGCAGGGCTCACACCGGAAAATGCCTTCGACCTTTTTTCCGCCTACGACCTCGTCCTCGACGGCACCGACAATTTTCCCACCCGCTACCTCGCCAACGACGCCGCCCACCTCGCCCACCGTCCGCTGGTCCACGGCAGCATTTTCCAATTCACCGGACAGGTCTCGCTCTTTCACACCGCCAGCGGCGGCCCGTGCTACCGCTGCCTCTTTCCCCAAATGCCCGACCCCGCCTCCGTGCCCACCTGCGAACAAGCGGGCGTCTTCGGCGCGCTCTGCGGCACCATCGGCAGCCTGATGGCCATGGAGGCAATCAAGCACCTCACCGGCGCAGGGGAAACCTTGCAGGGCCGCCTCCTCACCCTCGACCTGCTCGCCGCCCAAACCCGCACCCTGCGCCTTCCTCGCAACCCGGCCTGCCCGACCTGCGGAGGAAATTCGTCCATCACCGGCATCGACTCCGCCAATTATCACTACGCGGGTTGCACCACGCCCGTTTCCTCCAACGCTCCTTTTTCCATGGAAAATCCGCCACTCGAAATCTCAATTGAACAAGCCCGCGACTGGCTCGCCTCCGACCAGCCGCCACTCCTCCTCGACGTGCGCGAGGACGACGAGTTGGCCATCTGCAAAATCGCTCAGGCCGTCCACATACCCATGGATGATGTCCCGGCGCGCCTCGCCGAACTGCCGCGTGACCGGACCATCCTCGTCCAGTGCCACCACGGTCGCCGCTCCATGCGCGTCACCCAATTCCTCCGCGAAAAAGGTTTCCTCCGCGCCACCAACCTCGCCGGAGGCATCGACCGCTGGGCGGAGAAGGTCGAGCCCGGCATGGCCCGCTACTAAAGCAGGCTCCTTGCAAAAACTTAAGGATTCGTTGCAAAACTTCCGAACGGTCGTGAATCGGTCAAAAAAACTGACCAATTCAAACCCGTTTTCCCTATTTTTCACAAAAGAAGAGGCAGCAAATAAGTTCTTTTCTTTGCAGCATGTCGTTTTGTAGCGACTCCTTTAAATCATCTACAAACTGAATGCCGTGTGTGGCATTCCAGAATCGGCGGATTTTTCACCCAGCGCCCCCGATTATTTTGCCCAAATCTATGCTATAACAGCATTTTAACCGATAGATAAAAATCAGCACTTCCCGCTTGCAATAATACAGCGCTGGCGACTTCCTAGGGGCCGCCGATTGACCCAAGTCAATC
>CALNBE010000026.1 GCA_937874455.1 uncultured Opitutia bacterium
CCCTCGTGCTCTGGCACCACGACTCGCCGGGCTTCCTCGCCAAAATCACCACCCTCCTCTCCTGCGTCGAGGCCAACATCGCCACCATCCAAACCGCCCGCCGCGCCCGCAATACCGACGCCCTCACCGTCATCGAGGTGGACGCACCCCTGCAGCCCGACCTGATCAGCGTCATGCACCAGATGAAAAACGTGGAGCGCGTGGTCCAAATTCCCCGTATCGCCTAATTTTCCCCTTCCTCTTCCATGGAAAAACCGCCCCGCCACGACTATTCCTCCGCCGTCGAACTACTCGCGCTCTGCAAGCAAACCGGGCAAGCCATCGGGCAAATCGCCCTGCACCGGGAGTGCGTCGAAAAGGCCTGCACCACCGGGGAACTGACGCAGCAGATGCACGCGCACTTCCTCGCCATGCGCGACTCCATCCGCAAGGGACTGGAAATTCACCAACTTTCGCCCAGCAAACTTTCCGGCGGCGATGCCGCCAAACTGCTCGCCTACGCCCAAACCACCGCGCCGTTGCTGGGAGCCGATTTCGCCCGCACCATCGCCTACGGCTTCGCCGTGCTGGAGGTCAACGCCCAGTTCGGTCGCATCGTCGCCACCCCCACCGCGGGCTCCGCGGGCATCGTCCCCGCCTGCCTCGCCATCCTGCAGGAAACGCAAAGTCTCTCCGACGAACAATGCACCCAGGCGCTGTTCACCGCCGCGGGCATTGGACTTCTAATCGGCAAAAACGCCTGCTTCTCCGGGGCTCAGGGTGGCTGCCAAGCGGAAGTGGGCAGCGCCTCCTGCATGGCCGCGGCGGCAATTGTCGAAGCCATGGGCGGCACTCCCGAACAAGCCTGCGACGCCGGAGCCTTCGCCCTGATGAACACTCTCGGTCTCGTTTGCGACCCGGTCGGCGGCTACGTCGAAGTGCCCTGCGTAAGCCGCAACGGCATGTTCGCCGTCCACAGTTTCCTCGCCGCCACCATGGCGCTGGCCGGAGCCCGCTGCGTCATCCCGCTCGACGACGTCATCCTCGCCCTGCGCGACGTGGGCCGCCGGATGCCCCGCGCGCTCAAGGAAACCGCCCAAGGCGGCCTGGCCATCACGCCGACCGGAGGGAAGTACCGCCCCTCCGGGTTTTGAAGCAAAGGCTGCGGCCCAAAAACGCTCCGCCTCCGAACAAAAATTTCCTCCCCTTTCCCGCGCAGGACAACGGGCGCCCTCCCGCGAATTTCCTTCGCGGCATTTCTCCTTTCTTGAGATTGCCTTTCCCCCGCCCAGCGATATCAAGCCTCCCCTTTCTTTTAACGCCACTTCCTCGACACCGCTCCTCCCATGGCACTCACCGCATTTTCCAGCCAACTCATCGCCGACACGGGCATCAGCATGGGCGACGAAGGCAAAGGCCGCCTCATCCCCGAGGTCATCCGCGAACTCCAGACCGAGCACCAACGGCGGGACATCGTCGGTCTGGTGATCAAGGTAAACGGCGGTGCCAACTCCGGCCACACCGTCGGCGGACTGAAACTTAATTTGCTTCCCGGCGGCGTGGTCGAGCACGACGTGCCCTTCCTTGGCCTCGGCGCGGGCGTGGTGGCGGATCCGCGCAAGGCGCACTGGGAGGGAAAACCGCTCGAAAAACTCGGCTACCGCATTTACGAGCGCCTGCTCATCGACGAGCGAACGCTGGTGAGCGATGTCACCCACCGGATGCTCGACCTCGCTTGGGAAGATTACCGGGTCGCCATCCTCGGCCAGCTTCCGCGCGGCAGCACCGGGCGCGGCATCACCCCGGCCTACGGCGACGAGGTGGGCCAGTGGCAAATTTACTTCGCTGACTTCTGCGGCGCGCGCGCTGCTTTCGCCGAAAAAATGCACGCCCGCATGGACCGGGCCGAGCGCACCATCGAACATGTCTGCCAGATTTCCCCCGCCCGCTGGCAGGAATTTTTGCAGAAGCTCACCGACGCGGAAATCCGCGCCAACCAGGCCACCATCGACGCCGGGATTTTCCCCGCTGCCGAGTTCGATTTCCTCCGCTTCGGCTCCGGCACCGCTTTCCGTTTCAACCGCGAAGCGGTGATCGAGGCCTACTGGACCGCCGGACAAGCGTTGCGGAAAAACGTCACCGACCTCCGCGAGCGCGTGCTCGGGCTTCTCGCCGCGGGTCAGTACATCATCGGCGAATTCGGCCAGGCCTACTGGCTCGACAAACGCCACGGCTTCGCCCCGAACGTCACCGCCTCCCACACTTTCACGCCGGAGTTTTTCCAGTCCGCTGGCATTCCCGCCCAGCCGGTGCACACCATGGGCGTCTGCAAGGCCTACGACACCAAGGTCGGCACCCACACTTTTCTCACAGAGATGGACGACGCTCACCCGCTCGCCGTCCACCTGAAAAAGCTCGAATACGGCACCAGCACCGGGCGTCAGCGCATGGTCGGCTGGTGCGATTGCGTCGAGAAAGCCGACGCGCTCCGCTACGGCGGCTACCAGGACATCGTGATCAACAAGCTCGACGCGCTCTCGCCGCACGGCGAATGGAGGGGCGGCGAATTGCTGGTCTGCACCGGCTACACCGACGCCGCGGGGAAAATCTATGATTGCGTGCCGCGCAACGATGCCGTGCGCCGGACCCTCCGCCCGGTGTACGCCAAACTTCCCAGTTGGACCGAGGACATTTCCCAAGTCCGCAGCTTCACCGCCCTCCCCGCCAACGCCCGCCGCTACATCGCTTTCGTGATGAAAACGATTGTGCAGCTCGCCCAGCGCCACGGCGCCGCCACGGTCGTCACCCCGCCCAACCTTCGCC
>CALNBE010000027.1 GCA_937874455.1 uncultured Opitutia bacterium
CTCGCACCAACCAGAACGAAACTTGTGCCTCGATCGGGGCGACGTTCAGCTTCTAAATTCGCAAAGGGAAATTTTTCCTCCAAAGAAAATCCCGTCGCGTAATTGCGGCGGGTTTTCCTTTGCTTAGCCGGGGTTCCGTTGAACTTTAACCATTTTTATCGGCGTTCGAAGTGGAGGGACACAGGCAGGAATGCCTGTGCCACACTGATGTGCGGACTTGGGGTGCGCGGACAATTTCCTTTGCTCAGGCGGCGAGCAAGTCGCGCAGGGTTTGCGGCGTGACCTCGGTGAGTCGGTGCACGACGCGCGAGGCGGCGGTCTGGTGCAATGCCTCCGCCGGATTGGTGGTGGCGACGGCGATGACCTTGAAGCCGCCCGCGACGCCCGCCTCGATGCCGGCAAAGGCATCTTCGAAAACCACTCCGGCTCCCGGTGCGCAGCCGACACTGGCGGCGGCTTGGAGGAAAACGTCGGGTGCGGGTTTGCCGCGTTTCACATTTTCGCTGGTCACAATGCCGCTGAAAAACGCCTCCAGTCCGAGCAGCCGCATCGCCAGATCGATGTTGGCGCGATGTGTGGAGGAGCCGACGGCGCAGGGAATTTTCTCCGCGTTCAGCGCGGCAAGCAATTCGCGCACCCCCGGCAGCGGCTCCAGCTCGGAGGCGGCGACAATGTCGCGGTAGAGCTGCTCCTTCCGGTTGGCCAGCCGGACGATTTCCTCCGCATTTTCCTCTGCGGCCCACCGTAGGATTTGCGGGATGATGAATTCGTTTTTCCGGCCGAAGCCCTTTTTGAAATGTCCCTCGGGCAGCGGCAAATTTTCCTCCGCGGCGAGGATCTCCCAACTGCGCTCGTGGGCGGCGGAGGAATCGACGATCACTCCGTCCCAGTCGAAAATCGCGGCAAATTTCATTGCGCGGCAGCGGCTTTGACAAGCGGTGCGGCGCGCTGGGCGAGCTGCACCGGAACTCCCCAGGGATCGCGCAACATGGCCAGCGTGTCGCCGGACGGCGTGGTGGCGGGCGCGTCCACGGGTGTGGCTCCGGCGGCGACCAGGCGGTCGAAGTCGGAGTGAATTTCCTTGGCGAGAAATGCCACGTGCAGCACGAGCGGATTGAGGTTCGGGTAGTCGGGCATTGCCGCCGCCGGGTTGTTGTAAAGTTCGAGCACCGTTCTGCCTCGGCAGTCGGCGAGGAAGCGGGCTTGGGCCGGGCCGGAGGAGGCGCGGGCGACAGTCATGCCGAATTGCGCGGCGTACCACGCGGCGGCGGCGACAGGATCGGGGTGCTGGAAGGCGACGTGTTCGATGATCATGGCAAAGGAAATTTTTCAGTGTTTGTCCCAGGGCAAAGTCACTTTCACCGGCGTGTGCTCCCAGATGTTGGTGACCTTGAAAATTTGATCGGGCGCGAGGATGTTGTTGGGGTCGAGCGCGTGTTTGATGGCGAGCATGGCGTTGATTTCCGCCGGGCTGTGCTGGAGGCGAAGGAAGGGGGATTTGGTGATGCCGATGCCGTGTTCGCCGGTAATGGCCCCGCCCAGTTCGACCACCTTTTGCATCATGAGCAGAATGCCTTCCTCGGCGCGGCGGCACTGGTCGGGATCGTCCCGATTGTACATGATGTGGATGTGAAAATTGCCGTCGGCGGCATGGCCGAAAGTCGGCGTGGCCAGACCGGTGCGGGCCATGATCTCGCGGGTAAACTGGATCAGCGGAATGTAGCCGCGCAGCGGAACCACGATGTCCTCGTTGAGCTTGGCGTTGCCCAGTTGGAACATCGCCTGGGAGCAGGTGCGGCGGACGTTCCAGAGTTTTTCCGCCGCGGCTGGATCGGCGGTTTCGCGAAATGCGAGCGCGGAGGAAGCCCATTCGCGGACGCGGGCGGATTCCTCGGCGACCGCGGCGGGAACCCCGTCCAGCTCCAGCAGCAAGATGGACGGCGGGGCGGAGGAATTTCCTCCCAGAGCCTCCGGAGGAAACACCGGGAAACCGTTGCGCCGTTCCGCGCAGGTGACGGTTTGCCGGTCGAGAAATTCCAGCACTGACGGCACGATGTGCTTTTCCAGCAGGGCGGTGGCGGCTTCGAGCGCCGCCTCGTCGGAGGAAAAGGCGAGGAGGAAAGTGTGGCGGCAGACCGGGCGCGGCACGAGTTTGAGGATGGCCTTGGTGATCACTCCGAGCGTGCCCTCGGAGCCGATCCAAAGATCCTTGAGGTTGTAGCCGCTGACGTATTTTCGCACCGGCCCGCCCCAGCGGACGAATTCTCCGGTGGGAAGAAAACCCTCCAGCCCGTAAACGTAATCGCGGCAGACTCCGTATTTGGCGGCGCGGAGGCCGCCCGCGTTGGTGGCGATGTTGCCGCCGATGGTGCAGTATTTGACGGAGGAAGGATCGGGCGGATAGAAAAGTCCGTGTTGCGCGGCGGCGGCGTCAACTTCGCCGGTGATCGCTCCCGGCTGGACAAAGGCCATGGAGGCTGCGGAGTCGATTTCGATGTTTTTCCATTGGGCCAGACTCAGCACCCAGCCCCCGCGCAACGGGGCTGCCGCGCCGGCGGTGCCGCTGCCCGCGCCGCGGACGGTGACCGGGACGCGGTGTTGGTTGGCGAGCCGGAGCACGGTGGCGACATCCTGTTCGTCGCGGGGGAAAATGACTGCCTCGGGCAGAAAAGAAAAACGCGAGTTGTCGAAGGAGGCGGCAAAACAGGACTCGGCGTCGGTGCGAATTTGCACCGCGCCGATGCACCCGGCGAGCTGGCTGGTGGCGGGGAAATGGGCGGGTTCGGGCATTGTTTAGCGGCGGCGCTTTTTGCCGGTGCGGATGATTTTTCCTTCGCGGAGCGGACTGCGCGGAGGAATTTTCTTTGCGCCAGGCTGCGGGCCCTCCTTGTCGGGCAGGATGCGAAAATCGACCTGGCGCTTGAAGCGATCCACGCGATCGACGTTCACGAAGACGTGCTGTCCGAGGGAATAGGCGCGCTTGGTTTTGCGGCCCACCACGGCGGTGCCTGCGCCGTTGATGTGGTAGAGGTCGTCGGTAAGCGTGGAGATGTGGACCAGCCCGTAGGCCTGGGAGTCGGTGAGTTCGACGTAAACCCCGTGGTTGCGAACCTCGGTGATAATGGCCTCGAAGGAAGTTTTTCTGGGCTTCTCCAGCTCGCGCTCGAAAAGTTCGAGCAGCTTGATTTTCACTGTTTCGCGCTCGGCATCGACGCTGTTTCTTTCGGTGCGGGAAATGTGCTGGGATATCTGTTCCAGTTCGTTGGGGGAGTAGGTCGGAAGCTTGCGGGCGGACGCGGAGGGATCGTTGATCCTTTGCAGATAGCGGTCGAGGATGCGGTGTTCGACCAAGTCGGCGTAACGGCGGATGGGCGAGGGAAAGTGCGAGTAGTATTTTTTGGCGAGCCCGTAGTGTCCGTCGGCGGTGGCGCGGTAACAGGCCTGGCGCATGCTGCGAAGGAAGGCGATCTGGAGCGGATAGCTGTCGGGAGTAGTTTTGAGTTTGGCGAGCAGCTTGATGACCTCGGGGCGCTTGGTGAGGTCGCCGGTTTTGATGCCGGCGGCGAGCAGTTGCTGGCGCAGGTCGCCGAGTTTTTCGGCATCGGGCTCGTCGTGAACGCGGGCGATGTTGGGGAGTCGGGCCTGATGGAGCAGGCGGGCGATCGCCTCATTGGCGGTGAGCATGTATTCCTCGATGAGCTGGTGGCTCTCGTCGCTCTCGCTTTTGACGACGCGGTCGGCGTAGCCTTCGGCGTCGCAGTAGATTTTTATCTCCGGGGTTTCGATGTCGAGTGCGCCGTCGGCCATGCGCTTTTTGCGCAGTTGGGCGGCGATTTTCCAGAGGGTGCGCACTGCCTTTTGAATTTCTCCGAGTTCCTGATCGGAAAGTTCGGCGAGGGCGCGTCCCGGGTAGCCGGTCTGGTGGGGTGGCGGCGCGGGCAAGGCGCGGATCTGGGTGAGATCGTCGGTGTGGAGGAAGGCGAGCGCCTGTTTGTAGGTGAGCCGTTTGCGCGAGCGGATGACGGTGTTGGCGAAATGCGATTGGAGAATTTTGCCGCTTTTGTCGAAGGTGACGATGGCGCTTTTGGTCAGGCGATCCTCGGCTTCGATCAGACTGCACAGACCGCTGGAAAGCGCATGCGGGAGCATGGGGATGACCGTGCCGACGAGGTAGGTGGAGTTGCCGCGTTCGCGGGCCTCCTTGTCGAGCGGGCTGCCGGGCCGGACGTAGTGGGAGACGTCGGCGATGTGGATGCCGACGCGGAAATTTCCGTTGTCGAGGTATTCGAGGGAGATGGCGTCGTCGAAATCCTTGGCGTCATCTGGGTCGATGGTGAGGGTGAAAATTTTGCGAAAATCGGCGCGGCCCCGGATGTCCCTCGGATCGACTTTTGGGGGGATGGATTCGGCTTCCTGGGTGACGGCGGGAGGAAATTCGGGGGAAAGTTTGTATTTGAAAAGGACGGCCTTGTATTCGGCCATGGGGGTGTGGGTTTTGCCGAGTACTTCGATGATCTCGCCAACCGGGCTAAGGTGGCGCTGTTTCCATTCGACGATTTTGACGATAACCTTGTCGTCCTCCTGGGGGGTGGGGCGGATGTCGGTTTTCTCCGGGGCTTGCACGATGATGTCGCGGCTGATGCGCGGATCGTCGGGAACGATGTACCAGTAAAGCCGGGTTTTTTTCAGGGTGCCGGGCAGTGATTCAAAGGCGCGGTCGAGGATGCGGAGCACGCGTCCGCTTTTCCAGTTGTCGCTAGGGGGGCGGTTGGCGCGGCGGTCCTTGGTGCGGACATCGCGGGAGAAGTCCTCGTAGATGCGCACCAGCACCTTGTCACCGTGCAGGGCGATGCCGGTATCCTCTGCGCGGATATGGATGAGCGCGGGGTGTGGGTTTTGCGGGGTGGAATCAGGGAGAAGTTTGGCTGCGCCGCTTTGGCGGAAGAGAATGGTGCCGCTGACGAGGTCGGCATCGGAGGGCAGGCAGAAGCAGTTTTTTTTGACTTTGGCGACGGCACCGGAGGAAACGAGTCGCGGCAGGGCTTTGCGGACGAACCGGGCGGCGGATTTTCCTCCGAGTTGCTGGCCGATTTCGTTAATCGTCAAAGGCGTGTAGCCCGGCTGGCTCATCAGGGAAAGGATTTGGTCTTCAATCGGCATGGTGTTTTGCGACGGGGGGATTTTGAGGACAAAAACATAACAGAAGCAGGGTGCAGACCAATGTTATATTTTGAGGAAATACAGATATTGTGAAATTGTTTTTAAGTAAAATCTCTCGAAAGATTTGAATTAGAGAAAAATTGGGTAGTTTCGAAGCGCGTCGCGCTTCGGTTGCCCGACGTTTTCGTCAACCTCGAATCTTATATCGTGATGCTTTTTTCTGACAAGTTGCGTGCAGGTGTGGGAGTGCTGGGAATCTTGGCTACCGGAACGGTGCATGCCGATTTTCTGGTGGTGGAGAATTTTGAAAACGGAACCGTTGGTTCCTCGGTGAGCACTCTGGGGTGGAGCGGCACTACCAACGGGTTGCCCTATGCCACGGTGGCCGAATATCCTGTCGCTGGGGAAAATCAGGTGCTGCAGTTGACCGGAACGACGCAGAACAACGGGGTTTATTTGAATTTGAGTGCCTCGCAGCTAATCGCCTCGGGGGCGACAGGAACATTGTTTTTCCGGGTTTTGTTCTCCAGTGACGAGAACTATAATGTGAACATTGGGTTTGGAAACACGGATGACCCGTACAACTCGGTGCAGGGGAATTTTCGCTTTCGTGCGGCGGATGCGGAAACCTGGACGGTAAGCCATGGCACAAATCCTGCGGTGAATGCAACCAGTCCGGCCACACGGGATGTGGATGTTTGGTACAGTGTTTGGGTGGTGGTGAACCCGGAAGGCGGGGCAAACAAGTGGGAAGCCTATGTGCAGGCGGAAGGAGGTTCGCAAACCCAGGTGGTGACAGGGGCGTCCAACGCTTTGTTTACCTTCAAAGATGGCAACGGGGTGGATGCGGCGACGGACCGGCTGGTGATTTACTTTGGCACAACAAGCGGCGTGGCGCTGGGAGGGGCGAGTCCAGTATTTCTCGACGATATTTACATTGACCCCGCGGGGAAAAATCTGGCGAGCCCGATTCCGGAGGCTTCCACTTGGCTGTGGATGGTCTGCGGGGGATTGGCGGCAGGCTGGATCGCGCGTCGTCGGGAGGGTGTCCGCCGCTAGCTGACGGGCAAAAACTGGCTTATTTCGGGAAGAAGAATGCGGCGGGATCCCGAGGCGGTGCGTTCAAAATAAGGATCAGGCTTGGCAACGAGGTCGAACGGCTCGTCGGGAAGATTGTCCTCGTCGAACTCCATGTCGTCGAGGGCATCGGTTTCGTCGAAAATCATCGAGAGCCGGCGTGGTTCGGGAAGAAGTACCCGGGCAGGGTTGTCTACCCGTCCCTGTTTCACTAGCTCAAAGAGGCAGGGATAGCAGGCCTCCTTGTAGCCGTTGAGGAAGTCGCGTATCCAAGAGTTGGGGACGCTGTCGCGCTGGCCGAGCAGGGCGACGTCGGAGAAATGAATGCAGGCCTTGAACCAGTCGGCCAGTGCGGGGTGATCGGCCAGCAGCCGGCAATGCACCACGGTGAGCACGCGGGCGACTTCCCAGCCAAGATTCCGTAACAGGGCCGCGAGAATTTCCATTTGGTCGACGGGGTTTGCGCGACCGTCGGTCAAAATGAACACGGTTTCCGGGGCAGTTTCTGGTTCGGCAACGGAAAGGGTGCCGTCGGTGATGCCCCAAGGGAGCACTTCGGTTTCGGGGGAGAGCAAATCTGCCCAATCTGCGGGGGGGATTCTGGATGGTGTGTAGATGCGGATGGATTCGGGCTCGCCAATCGAGTCGGCTAGGTCGGCCAAGATTTTCCTTCGGCCAGATTCCGCAGCGCCGAGCATGATGTAGGCCGTGGTCATGCGGCGGAGGGTTCGGGTTGCAGGAGATGGTTTTGGGCGTGATCGCGCATCCAATGGTCGAGCAGCACGAGCGCAGTCATGGCTTCGACGATGGGGACGGCTCGTGGCAATACGCAAGGATCGTGTCGTCCCCGTCCGGTTAGCTCGGTGTTGTTCCCCTGAATGTCTACCGTTTGTTGCGGCTGCATCACGGTGGCGGTGGGTTTGAACGCGACGCGGAAGTAAATTTCCTCACCGTTGCTGATACCGCCCTGCACGCCGCCGGAGCGGTTGGTGGTGGTGCGGATTTTTCCTTCGCGATTTTCGTAGACGTCGTTGTGGGCGGTGCCGGTGAGCAGGGTGCTGGAAAAACCGCTGCCGATTTCAAAGCCCTTGGTGGCAGGCAGTGAGAGCATGGCTTTGGCGAGGTCGGCTTCCAGTCGGTCGAACACGGGCTCGCCGAGCTTGTAGCCGACGTACTCCAGTGCGGCATTGCC